>CAJXPH010000032.1 GCA_913057765.1 uncultured Campylobacteraceae bacterium | reverse complement strand
CTACACTATCCTCTTCGTCGGCAGCGTCAGATGTGTATAAGAGACAGACATTGATCTTTACATATTTTTATATGTAAAGATCAGAAAATAGTTAAAAGGATTGTATTATCTACTTTTTGCAGTGAAAATTTGTTCTGCCCATTCAGTTATTGGACCTCTTAATACTTTTTGTAATTTTATTGCAAAGCTATTTACTAGCTCACTTTTTTCTTTCGTTGATTTTAATAAAGTTGTTAGAGAGTTTGTATGTTTATTTACATAGAAGTTATCTATCTGTTTATTACTACCTAGAATTACTACTTTACAAGTGTTGTCAATTCTAGATAAAACCATTTGCATTGTTTTATTTGACATATTTTGTGCTTCATCAATAATTACAAATGCATTTGATAATGTTCTACCTCTCATCTCTCCTACCCACATTGTTTCTATTCCGTAGTTTTGAATCATTTGTTCAATTCGTTGACTTACTTCTTGATCATCTAATTCTGAAATATTCTCACCACTTTTTTTATTGGCTTTTTTCTTTTTATATTCACTCCTGATTATATAGTCTAAACTATCCATTAATGGATGATTGTATATTTTAAACTTTTCTTCAAAGCCGGGTAAGTATCCAACATCTTCACCTTTATCTAAAGATTCAATTGAATTTCTAATATATATAATTTTTTGAAAATACTTTTGGCGTACTAATTTTAATGAACCACTTAGAGCTAATAATGTTTTTCCACTTCCAGCTTTTGCTTCAACTATCAAGACATTGTAATAATGCGATAAAATTGCATTAGAGAAGAATAATTGTTCTTTATTTAAAGGAACAATTACTTGATTCCTTGTTTCTGCTTCGTCTAATATATAAATTCTTTCATTTTGTATTGAGGCAAGAATTACTTGGTCAGAACTTTTGACTTTGAAGCAATAACAATAGTTATATGGTTTATATTCATTATCATACTCTGTAATTAATGCATTTTCTAAAAATTCTATTTGCTCAAATTTTACTTCTACAGTTTTAACATACTCATAATTGAATTCATCTTTATCTGAGCCTATTAATGAATCTGTTTTTATATCAAGTGATACAGCTCTAGTTCTTGCCATGATATCTAAAGAAAGAAAAGTAGTTTCACTATCGTAATACTCTTTTGCAAAATTTGCAATTTCAAGTATTTTCCTATCATTTATTATATTTATTGCTATGTTTTTTGTATTTACTTTATATTCTTCTTTTGATATTACATCAATAATTGCATTTTGCATTCCAAATAATTCAAGTCTAATTATTTTTGAATCTTTTTCTTTTTTCGAATTTAATATAGTCGAATTTTCAAAAATTCTTGCAAATTCTCTTGCTTGAAAATTTATTTCATCAAATCCACTTTTTTTACTGTCTATTTCATCTAGAACTGTTTCTGGAAGAACTATAAGGTTTTTGCATTCATCGCTAAGCTTAAATATATTTGTTGCATCTTCTAGTAAAATATTTGTATCTAGTACATATGTTTTTTCAAATGTCATTTGGCATCTTTTTGTTTTTGGTTCATTACTTTATAGATAATATATGCACCCAATGCTAAGGCTATTAGTGTAAATGCTATTGAAAATGTTTTAGTTATTACATAAGCAACAATTAGAAGAGATAACACTGTTGGTACTTCATTGTAAGCTCTAAAGAAATTCCCACTTTTAGGATATTTTTCTTTTGCAAGTCTTTTTCTAAAATATTCTAATGAGAATGAATAACCCATTAGTAAAACTACAAAAAATATTTTTGCATGCATCCAACCATCACCTTGTAATAAGTCTGGTCTTAGCATTAGCATTAGTATTCCACTTATCACTGTAGCAATCTTTGCTGGGAATCCAATAACTCTATACATTTTATCTTCTTGTATTTTTACTACTTCTACAAATTCTTTTTTATTTTTATGCTCTGTATGATAAACAAAAAGTCTTGGTTGATAAAATAACATTGCCATCCATGACATCATAGCCATTAGATGAAAAATTAGTATCCATGTGTAATACTCTAAGAAAAAATCCATTATTGTCCTTTTATTTTTTTAACCCATTCATTTAAGGTTTTTTCATATCCCATATTAAGAGTTGAATAAAGTTCTAACTCTTCTTTAATATACTCTTGTTCTACCCATCCTCCATAATCATGAGGATATTTATATCCAACATGCTGGTTATCTATGTGTTTTGGTATATCTAAAATTTTACCATTTTTAACTTCACTAAGTGCTTTATTGATTGCCATATATGCTGTATTTGATTTTGGACTAGAAGCTAGATATATTACACATTGTCCTAAAAGTATTCTACTTTCAGGATATCCAAGTTTTGATGTTGCTGTCATTGTACTTACTGCTAAATTTAATGCATTTGGATTTGCATTTCCTATATCTTCACTTGCAAAAATCACAAGTCTTCTTGTGATGAATTCGACTGATTCTCCACCATTTATTAAACGTGCTAAGTAATATAGTGCTGCATCAATATCTGTACCTCTTAAAGACTTTATCATTGCACTTGCCAAATCATAATGTGTATCTGATGAACTTACGCCATCACCAATTACATTTGCCCTTAATTCTTTTAACAATTCTAGAGATATACTAGTATCAATTTTAGATGCAAAATAGAGCAAATTAAGCATTGCCCTTGCATCGCCACTACTTGATATGATTAAATACTCTCTGGCCTCTTTATTTAACGTTATTTCACTATCTTTTGTTGCGCTATCAATGATTATTGAAAGTTCATCTGCTGTTAGAGGTAGGAACTCATATAAAAATGATCTTGATCTAATTGCATTAGTAAGCGTGAAAAATGGATTTTCAGTACTTGCACCAATTATTATTGCTTCGTAGTTTTCCATAACTGGTAATAATACTTCTTGTTGGTTCTTTGATAATCTATGTACTTCATCAATAAATATTAAAGGTTTAATTAAAGCATTTTTATATCGTTCAAATACTTTACGTAAATCTTCAACTTTTATAGAAGTTGCATTAAAATAATAATAGTCTGTATTAATTTGATTTGCAATAATTTTTGCAAGTGTAGTTTTGCCTGTGCCTGGTTTTCCATAAAAGAAGAGATGTGGAATCTCTTTTTTCTGAATAAGTTTATACAGGGCTTTATCTTCACCTATAATATGTGATTGCCCTATAAAGTTAGTTAATGTTTTTGGTCTTAATTGATTTGATAAATCAGTCATTATCACTATAGTTGTTTTTACTTTTGTAAATCTCAGTACTATTTACAAAATGTCTTAGGTCTTTATATTCATCTCTAGTTAAATATCTACTTTTACCTGTTGGCAAATTGTTAAGTGATATTCCTCCAAATTCAAATCTTTTTAAATCCATTATTTCTAATCCAAAGTGTCCAAAGAATCTTCTTAACTCTCTATTCTTACCTTCAGAAATACCAACTTTAATTTTAGAGAAAGTATCTCCATTTGTCAAAATTTGATATGCAATAAATGGTTCAAAACTCATTGATTTAATCTTAGACAATTCATGTGCTCCACTAGAAGCATCTTCTAATTCTAAACCATTTTTCATTGCTTCTTCAACTTTAGGATGAATTTTCCCATCTACTTTGATTTTATATATTCTTTCTAAATTTGAATGCATAAGTTTATTTGCAACATCAACTGAGTCTGTTAATAATACTAATCCTTCACTTGCATAATCAAGTCTTCCAATTGGCATAAAGTGTTTGTACTTGTTATCAAGTGAATCAAAGATTACTTTTCTACCTTGAGGGTCATGTTTTGTAACAAGCTCACCTTTTGGTTTATTGTAAATGATTACTGTATACATTCTTTTTTTATCTTCTTTGATAGATTGTTTACCAATTTTGACATCATCAGATTCAGATACTTTCGTAGCTAAGTCAGTTACAACTTTTCCATTTAAAAATACTTTACCTTCTGCTATAATTTTATCTGCTTCTCTTCTTGAGTAAGTACTATTGTGAGAAATAAATTTATTAAGTCTAATTGGTTCTGCTACTTCTTCTCTTTCATCTTTCTTATCTTTGTTAGGTTTACTAGGTCTGCTATCTCTACTGTCTCTACTATCTCTGCTATCTCTTTTTATATATTGTTTCATTATTTTATACCTGCTTCAATTAAATCGTGAATATGAATCACTCCAACTAGTTTTTCATTTTCGTCTACTACAACTAATAGTTGTATTTTATAATCTTCAATTATTTTTAGTGCATCACTTGCTAGTAAATTTTTGTCATTAATTGTTCTTGGATTTTTTGTTGCAATTGATTCTACTTCACATTCAATTGAGAAGTCAGAATTCATTAATGCTCTTCTTAAATCTCCGTCACTTAGGACAGATGTGAGTTTACCATCTTTATCTGTTATAAGTACATTCCCTAATCGACCTTCACTCATTACTACAATTGCATCTTTCAATTTCGTTTCACGTGAAACAATAGGAAGATTTTCTTTTTTTAACAAATCATCAACTTTAATAAAAAGTTTTTTTCCTAAACTTCCACCAGGATGAAAAGATGCGAAATCTTCTTTTTTAAAGTTTCTTTTGTGCATTAAACAAACTGCAAGTACATCACCCATAGCCATAGTTAATGTTGTCGAAGATGTAGGTGCTGTGTCAAGAGGACAAGCTTCTTTAGTTACAGATATATTTATGAAGAAATCAGAGTATTTTCCAAGAGTTGAGTTTTCATCTCTAGCCATTGCAATAAGAGGAATATCAAATCTTTTTAAGTGAGGAAGAAGTTGAATTAATTCTTCACTCTCCCCACTATATGAAATTCCTAGAACAACATCTTCTTTTCCAATCATACCTAAGTCACCATGCATAGCTTCTGTAGGATGTAGGAAAAATGATGAAGTTCCAGTGCTCGCTAAAGTTGCTGCAATTTTTGCACCAACAAGTCCAGATTTACCAACACCTGTGATAATTAGCTTACCTTTACACGTCATAATTAAATCAACTGCTTTTTCTAAATCAAATGATGAAATATTTTTAGCAGCTAATGTTAATTCATTTGCTTCTGTGTCTAAGACTTCTTTAGCAATTTCATTGAAATTCATTTTTATCCTTATTGAACAAAAAGTGTTGGTACAATCATTGGGTATTTTTTATATTTTCTAATACAATGTTTTCTAACTACTTTTCTAATTTCATCTTCAAAGACTTTATTATTCTTAAAGATGCCTTCTTTTGCATTCTCTAAGAAAGTAACTAATAAATCTTCAATTTCTTTTGAGAAGAATTTATCTTGTTTGTCAGGTACTAACCCAAATGAAGATACTCTTGGTCTTTGTTCCATTTTTCTATCATCAGCATTAATTTGTGCAACAATCATAACAACACCTTCGTTTGCCATTGTTTGTCTATCCATAACAATATCATCCGCAATTTTATTGTTTAATTGGTTATCGATATAAACTTTTCCAGTTTTAACTGATTTTACTTTTTTAAGATATTTTGGTGTTACTTCAATTTGTTCACCATCTGTCATAATGTATGTATTTCTTTCTAAAACACCACAGTCTACACCAGTTTTTTGATGTCTAACCGCATGATTATATTCACCATGAATAGGCATAAAGAATTTTGGTTTACAAAGTCTTAACATTAATTTTTGTTCTTCTTGTGCAGCATGACCAGAAACATGAATTTCACTGAAATCTTGGTATGCAACTTTAGCACCAGCTTTTAGTAAGTGGTTAATAATTTTAGATACACTACCTTCATTTCCTGGAATTGCTCTTGCAGATAAAATGATTTGATCACCTGGCTTAATTTTAATATGTCTGTGTTCGTGAATTGACATTCTATATAATGCTGACATTGCTTCACCTTGTGAACCAGTTGTAATTATTAGAACTTCTTTATCTTGGTATTTATTCACTTCATGTGCGTCAATAAATTGATCTTTTGGAAATTTGATATATCCTAAACTCATTGCTAAATCTAAGTTCTTTTCCATTGATCTACCAATTACACAAACTTTTCTTCCATATTTAATACCATGCTCAATTGCTTGCGCAACTCTATGAATATTTGAAGAGAAAGTTGACATAATAACTCTACCTGTTGTTGTAGAGAATATTCTATCAAACGTTGGCCCTACAGTTTTTTCAGATTTTGTGAAACCTGGAGAATGTGAATTTGTAGAATCTGACATTAAAAGTAAAACACCTTCTTCTCCATAATGTGCATATCTATGTAAGTCTGTAGGAAAACCATCAATTGGAGTATGGTCAATTTTAAAGTCACCTGTATGAATGATTGTTCCAGCTTCTGTTTTAATTGCTAAAGACGATGCATCAATGATAGAGTGAGTAACATGTATCCATTCAACTTCAAAATCACCAATTTTTATTTGAGTTCTTTTTTCTACAGGATGAAATAAATCTCTATGCTGTTTAATTTTATGTTCGTCAAATTTTGAACCAATCATTTCTAATGGTAAAGATGTTCCATAAATTGGGAATTGTAATTCTTTAAATAAATAAGGCATTGCACCAATATGATCTTCGTGACCATGAGTAATAACAATTGCTGCAATTTTATCTTTTATTTGTCTAAGATATGTGAAGTCTGGGATTAAAATATCCACTCCATGCATATCTTCATCTGGGAAACTCATCCCTACATCAACAACAATTGCAGAGTTTTCAGTTTCAATAACCATCATATTCCCACCAATTTCACCTAGTCCACCTAGTGGAGTAATCCTAACTTTTGCGTTAGTTCCTAGATTTAATTTATGGTGTGGGTTTAGTCTGTCTTTATGAGACTTTTCATTAATAATATGAGCTTTCTTTAAGTCATTTATCCAAGTAGAATTTGTTTTACTATTAATTGCTCTTGCTCGGTTATTATGATTTGGTTTTCTTTTTTTGTTAAAAGATTTTTTCTCACCTGCTGGTTTAGCTTGATCAGGCTTATTAACAGGAACTGAATTGTTTTTATTTTCAGTTGTATTTTGAGTCTTTGGCGACTCTGTCTTTTTCTCTTGAGTCTTTGGTGACTCTACTTTTGTCTCTTGAGGCTTTTTAGCTTCGTTGTTTTCCATCTTTTACCTTTGTATACATTTGGCTATACAAAGATGCGCTAACTTCATGAGGTCGAAGAGTTTCTTTTAAATTAAGTTCATCATAGATATTAGATAAAGTTTCTTTATCTATTACGGAAGATATATTTTTTGAAAGCTTTTTTCTCGGTTGAGAGAAACAAGCTTTTAAAAACTTATTAAAATCCTTATCTAATGCTACGTTAGCATCTTTTGATATATATAATACCGAAGACATAACTTTTGGCGAAGGATCAAAAGATTCTGGCGGAACGTCAAATAGTATCCGTGATTCTTTTGATATCAATTCAGTAATAACTCCAAGTGAAGAGTACTCTTTATCCCCTACATGAGCAGAGAATTTTTGAGCTACTTCTTTTTGAATCATTACTATAATGTTCTCACAATTAATATCTTCAAATGCTCTTAATATAATATTTGTTGCAATATAATACGGCAGATTTGCTATCAAATCATATTTGCTGTCGTGCAAAGTACCTGTTCTATCCCAAGCTTCTAAAACGTCTGTGTGGAGAAGTTTAAATCGCTCGTTTTTTATTTCTATTGCAAATTTTGACTCTAAAATACTGATTAGATCAGTATCGACTTCATATGCAGTCGTATCTTTGTATTTGACTAAATTTTGTGTCAAATCACCTAAGCCAGGCCCAATTTCCACAATGTGGTTATTGTTGTTGGGCATCGATTGGATGATCCTTGCTAAAATACTGTTATCTTTTAAGAAATTTTGTCCAAATCTCTTTTTTGCTTTTATTCTGTTTTCCATAAGAAGAAAGAGTATATCTGCTTTTAACTTATAATTAGATAATATCCCTTTAATTAAAAGCAATAAGGGTATATATTGAGTAGTTTTGCAAAAAGAATTATTCCATGTCTAGATGTTAAAGATGGTAGAGTTGTTAAAGGTGTGAATTTTGTTGGTCTTCGTGATGCAGGAAACCCTGTAGAAGTTGCAAAAAGATACAACAACGAAGGTGCTGATGAAATCACTTTCCTTGATATTACTGCAAGTCACGAGAATAGAGACACTATTGTTGATATTGTAAAAGATGTTGCTAAAGAAGTTTTCATCCCACTAACAGTTGGTGGTGGAATTAGAAAACTTGAAGATATATATAAATTACTTAATGTAGGGTGCGATAAAGTATCTGTAAATTCTTCAGCTGTTGTTAATCCTGACTTTATTGATGAAAGTTCAAAAAGATTCGGGAGTCAATGTATTGTTGTTGCAATTGATGTTAAGAAAGTTGAAGATGGTTCTTATCATGTCTTTGTAAAAGGTGGTAGAGAAGATACAGGTTTAGATGCAGTAGAGTGGGCTAGGGAAGTATATAACAGAGGTGCAGGTGAAATATTACTTACTTCTATGGATACAGATGGTGCAAAAACTGGATTTGAACTAAATATTACTGAAAAGATCTCTTCTATTATTGATATCCCTGTTATTGCAAGTGGTGGAGCAGGAACTATGGCACATATGAAAGAAGCTTTTGAACATGGAGCAAGTGCGGCTCTTGCAGCTTCAATTTTTCACTTTAAAGAGATTGATATTATGGAACTAAAACATTATTTAAAAGATAATAATATACCAGTAAGGATATAAATGAAATTTTTAAAACTATTTTTATTAATACCAGTTTTTGCTTTTTCGTTTGAAGTTGAGTTTAATAAAAAATTCTCTCATGAGCTTCCTCATGACACTTTAACAACAAGTTTAGTAGTAACAATTATGGATGATACTGAGATTATTGTAGGTGAACGTCTTGAAGTTTTTAACAAGAAGATCAAAAGTTTTGATAAAGTAGAAAGAAAACTAGGAATTTACAATATAAGACCAAAGTATAAGTATTCTAATAACACTCCAAAAATTATTGGATATGTTGGCGAATTAAGATATAAAGTAAACTCTCGTAAAGCTAGATTCATGGATGAATTCATTTCTGAAATAACAAAGTTAAAGAAAAATAGAGATACAAATGTTTCAGTTAGAAATCTTTCTTGGACTGTAAAAGAAGACACATATAATGTAACTTTAGACCTTTTACGATTAGAAGCAATTACTTGGGGTCAAAGATATGCAAATATTTTATCTTCAGATATCAATAAAGATTGTAAAGTAAAAAAGATTAACGTAAATACAACTAATCAAACAAGGATAATGAGAGAAAGAGCAGTTTATGCAAGTGCCTCAATATCAAACAAATCAATCCCTGTTCCTGAATCAAATCAGGAAAAGATAAAGATTAATCCTAATTATGTTTTGGAGTGTGAATGATAGTATGTGCAGGAAGAAGTGAAACGTTTAATTTTGCAGAACCGATTGGTGTAGGGTTAGTTGAATCTGCAATTAATTTAACAAGACATTGTCTATTTAACAAACCAGATTTTATATTGTTTGTTGGTAGTGCAGGTAGTTACGGTGAGCATAAAATTTTTGATATTATAGAATCAAAAAGAGCTGCAAATTTAGAATTATCATTCTTATCAAATGATTCGTACACACCTCTTGATAATGTTTTAGAATCAGAAAACAAAATGACAAGAAACGATACTATTGTTAATAGTTCAAACTATATATCAACAAATTCTGAACTAACGAAACAATATAATGAATATGGTATGGGTATTGAAAACATGGAATTTTTTTCAGTACTTCAAGTTGCTCGAGAGTTTGAGATTCCCGTAGCAGGTATATTTGTTGTTACTAATTATACTAATGAAAATGCTCATGATGATTTTTTAAAAAATCATAAAGATGCTATTTCAATACTAACTAAATATTTAGTAGATAAACGAATAATCAAATAATATTAAAAAATAAAAGAAAAGGTTTCACGTGAAACAATCAATTTATGATTTCACTTTAGATGAATTGAAATCGCAATTAAAACCAAGTTTTAGAGCAAAACAAGTATACAATTGGATATATAAAAAATATGCAACATCTTATGATGATATGAAAAATATACCAAATGATTTAAAAGAGAATTTAAAAGAAAACTATGCAATTAATATTTTAAAAATTGCAAAAAAAGAAAAAAGTTCTGATGGAAGTATAAAATATCTTTTTGAGCTTCATGATGGGCATACTGTTGAAGCAGTATTACTTTTAATGAAAAAGAAAAAGATTAATGAAGATGGAATAATTGAAAGAAGTGAAAAGTTTACTGTTTGCATCTCAACACAAGTTGGATGTAAAGTAGGGTGTACTTTTTGTTTAACTGCAAAAGGTGGATTTGTAAGAAATTTATCAGTTGGGGAAGTTGTAGATCAAATTGTTCAAATAAAAAGAGACAATGGAATTGCAGAAAATAAATCTGTAAATATTGTTTATATGGGTATGGGTGAACCTCTTGATAACTACAATAATTTTGTTCATTCTGTTAAAGTATTTTCAGAAGAAGAAGGTTTATCTATTAACAGAAGAAGGATGACGGTGTCAACTTCAGGAATCTCTTCAAAAATTGAGAAACTAGGGAATGAAGATTTAGGTATCCAGTTAGCTATATCTTTACATGCAGTTGATGATGGGTTAAGAAGTGAATTGATTCCTATGAATAAAGCATATAATATTAAATCAATTATTGATGCAGTAAAAAAGTTTCCTGTTGATACAAGAAAAAAAGTTATGTTTGAATATCTTGTGATAAAAGATAAAAATGATGATATTGCATCTGCGCAAAAACTTTTACAATTACTTGATGGAATTAAAGCAAAAGTTAATTTAATCTATTTTAATCCATATCCTGGAACTTTATATCAAAGACCACAAAGCAGTGATATGGTAAAATTTCAAGAATATTTAACAAAGAAAGGGCTTCTTTGTACAATTAGAGAATCAAAAGGTCTTGATATCTCTGCTGCATGTGGACAGCTTAAAGAGAAGGAAACAAATGGAAGCTCTTGATTTAGCAATGATTATATTCATTGCTGCAGTTGCAATTTTTTCAGCAATTGGTTTTTTTAAAAGTTATAAAGATAAATAAGGAATAATATGGCAGTTACTAGATTTGCTCCAAGTCCAACAGGATATTTACATATAGGTGGTTTAAGAACGGCACTTTACAGTTACCTATGGGCTAGAAAAACTAATGGTGAGTTTAAACTAAGAATTGAAGACACAGATACTCAAAGAAATAATGATGCTGCAATGGAAGCAATTATTAAAGCTTTTGATTGGGTTGGATTGAATTATGATGGTGAAGTTGAATACCAATCAAAAAGATTAGATATTTATACTAAATATATAAATCAACTTCTTGATGCAGGAAAAGCTTATAACTGTTATATGAGTAGAGATGAGTTAGATGCTTTACGAGAGTCTCAGATGGCAAATAAACAAACTGCCAGATATGATGGAACGTGGAGACCAGAAGAGGGCAAAACTTTACCTACAATTCCAGAAGGTGCAGAACCAGTAGTTAGAATAAAATCTCCAAATGATGGAATTATTACTTTTATTGATGGTGTTAAATCTATCATGAACTTTGATTGTTCTGAAGTAGACGATTTTGTTATTGCAAGATCTAATGGTATGCCTACATATAATTTTGTTGTTGCAATTGATGATGCATTAATGGGAATGACTGATGTAGTTAGAGGGGATGACCATTTAACTAATACTCCAAAACAAATAGTGATTTATGAAGCATTAGGTTTCGATATTCCTAAGTTCTTCCATGTCCCAATGATTAATAATCCTCAAGGTAAAAAACTATCAAAAAGAGATGGTGCTTTAGATGTTATGGATTATAAGAGACAAGGGTACTTACCTGAAGCACTTTTAAACTTTCTAGTAAGACTTGGGTGGTCAAATGGAGATCAAGAAATATTCTCAATGGATGAAATGTTAGAACTTTTTGATCCTGAAAATATAAATAAATCTGCTTCTTCGTATAATGAAGAGAAGTTGTTATGGTTAAATTCACATTATATTAAAAATGTTTCAAATGATAGACTTGCAAGTGAATTAGAATTTTATGATTGCAAATTAGATGGACATGATAAAAAAGAGATGCTTTTGGATTTATCAAAAGAAAGAGCACAAACTCTAGTTGAATTGAAAGATGCTATTAATAAAATCTTAGATGCTCCTACTGAATACGAAGCAAAAGGTTCTAAGAAATTTGTAAAAGAAGATACTCCTAAGATATTAAGATATTATTTAAATACATTAGAAGAGAAAAAAGAGACTCTTCATTTAGCATGTGATTATGAGATAATAACTAAACCTTTTATAGAGGAATTTGAATTAAAATTCCCTCAACTTTTCCAGCCAATAAGAATAGCTCTAACTGGTGGTACACAAGCACCTTCAGTATATGATATTATGGCAATACTGGGTTTCGATGAAGTTAAGACGAGAATAAACAGAGCATTAGAAGTAGATTTTAATAAATAATACTAAAATCTACTTGATTATTATAAATTAATCTGGCATAATATTTTATAGTTATAAAAAAGGGAAGAAGAATGAATATTTATGTAGGAAACCTGTCATATAGAATGAGTGATAGTGAGTTAGAAGCGTTATTTGCAAAGTTTGGTCAAGTGAAAAGTGCAAAAGTTATCATGGATAGAGAGACAGGAAGATCAAAAGGTTTTGGTTTTGTTGAAATGGAAACATCAATTGCTGGAAGCCAAGCTATTGAAGAATTAAACGGAAGTGATTCTGAAGGTAGAAGCTTAAGAGTTAATGAAGCTAAACCAAGAGAAGATAGACCAAGTAGACAATACTAATCTTTCTCATACTTAATAAAAAAAGATCTTTAAGAGATCTTTTTTATTAATACTTATTTAAATCTATTCAGATAAAACATTCAATTTTAAATTATTAATTTTTAAAAACTTTTCTTGAGTTTATATAATGAAACTTGATTAGGAGGAGAAGTTAAAAAATGTTGAATTATTAACAAGTTTCATTATATGTCATATGATGTAGTAGTATTATATACATTTTTTGTGTAGTAACCGTGTATTCTAATACTAATAAAAATTAATGTGCTAAATCACATTCTGCCATTTTACCCTTTTGTCTAATTGCTAAAATATAAAAAATTGCAGGAATTATAATTAAAGTTAAAAATGCAGACGATATCATTCCTCCAATCATTGGAGCAGCAATCCTTTGCATTACTTCACTTCCTACACCATCAATATACATAATTGGAATTAGTCCCCCTAGAATTGCAAATAGAGTCATAAGCTTTGGTCGTAATCTCAATACCGCACCTTTGTATATGGCATGAAAAATATGGTTCTTTTCAGGATCAATGCATTTGTCTTTAAGTTCCAACATTGCTTCGTGTAAATAAACTAACATTACAATAGATGTTTCTGCTGCAACTCCTAGTAATGCAAGGAAACCAACGATTACTGCAATAGAGATATTAAAATTTAGAAAATCTAAATAAAATATTCCACCAGTTAATGCAAAAGGTAAAGTAAAAAATATAATCATAGTGTATGTTAAGTTTCTAAGTGCAAAATATATTAATATAAAGATAATGACAAAGGTTAGTGGAATGATATAGATTAGTCTCTGCATTGCAGACTCTAAATATTCACTCTGTCCTGCCCATTCAAAATAGAAGCCTTCAGGGAGCTTTATATCGTTTAATAAAGCTTTAGCTTCATCTTTATATTGTTTCGCAGAAATACCATTTTTTGGAGTTATATAGATAAAGTTTACATTTAAAGCTTTCTCTGATTTAATTACAGAAGGTCCTTCTTCATATTTCAAATCAGCAAATATTTCTAAAGGTTGAAATCCAAGTTTAGTTTTTACTTGCAAATTACGTAAGCTAGTAATGTCTTCTCTATTTGTAGTTTCATATCTTAAACTAATTGGATATCTCTCAAGACCATCTAAAAATGTTGAGATTTTAGCTCCAGCAACACCAAGCGAAATAGTTGATAAGATATCATTTTTAGTGATTCCAAATCTTGCTAGATTTTCTTCTTTAACATGTATATTTAGATAATAACCTGAGTTTATTTTATCTGTTGAAACAGAAAGCGTTTTATCAAACTTTTTTAATTTCTTTTCTATTAATCCTGCTGTTTCTTCTAGTCTTTGATGACTATTACCATAAAGCTTTATTCCTAGAGGAGTTCTAATCCCTGTAAGAAGCATATCAATTCTACCTCTTATTGGATATGTCCAAGAATTAATAAGCCCAGCTACTTGAAGTTTCTGATCCATTTCATGCATAAGTTTTTTATATGTCATTCCTTCTCGCCATTCACTTTCTGGCTTAAAGTTTATAATTGTTTCAATCATAGCTAATGGTGCAGGGTCAGTTGCTGTATCCGCACGACCAGCTTTTCCAAAAACAGTTTCAACTTCAGGGAATGATTTAATGATTTTATCCGTCTTTTGTGTTAGTTCTCTAGATAAATCAATTCCAAGTCCATAAGGAGTAACAGGCATATACATAAAAGTTTGCTCATTCATCATAGGCATAAATTCCCAGTTTTGTTTTTTATAAACAGGATAAGCAAGAACAAGAGTTCCTATAAAAATCAAAACAACAAAATATCTAAGTTTAAGTGATAGTTTTAAAAGTGGAGAATAAAGCATAATAAAAAATTTGTTTAATATGTTTTTATCTTCTCTTAAAAGCTTACCTTTTATAAAAAAGACCATAAGAATTGGAACAACGGTAATTGAAAGAATAGCTCCTGCAATCATAGCAAATGATTTAGTAAAAGCAAGTGGCGTAAATAATCTACCTTCTTGTCCAGTTAATGCAAAGATTGGTAAAAATGAAACTACAACTAACATTAATGCGAAGAAAATTGGACGTCCAACTTGTTTCGCAGATTTAATTATAATTTTAGTTCTTTCTTCATTTGATATATTCTCTTTATCTTGTAAATACTTATGTGCATTTTCAACCATAACTATCGTTGCATCAACCATTGCCCCAATAGCAATTGCAATACCACCTAAACTCATAATATTTGAACCCATTCCAAATACTTTCATAAGCAAAAATGTAATTAATACAGTAATGGGTAGAGTGATAATAATAATTAAAGCACTTCTAAAATGGAATAAAAAAAGACCTGTGATAATCATAACAATAATTGATTCTTCAATTAAAGTATTTTTAAGTGTATCAATTGCTTTGTCAATTAATGATGATCTATCATAAGTTTCAATAACTTCTACTCCTTCAACTTTTAGAGTTTTAATCTTCTTTTTTACAGCCTTGATAACAGCATATGGGTTTTCTCCATATCTTACAACTACAATTCCACCAACAGTATCGCCTTCACCATTTAAATCAGCCATACCTCTTCTATTTGAAGAAGTGATATTTACATCAGCTATATCTTTTATTTTTAGAGGTATATTCCCATTTGTTTTAACAGTAATATTTTCAATATCAACAACATTTTTTAAATAACCTTTAGCTTGAATCATATGTTCAAACCCATTTTCTAAGATGATTCTTCCACCTTTTTCGTCATTGTTATTAGTTAAGGCTTTTTTAACTTCTTGTATACTTAAATTGTGTTGTACTAACATGTCTTGATTTAATGTGATTTCATAGTTTTTAATAAATCCACCAATTGAGGCAATCTCTGAAACACCATCTACCCCAAGCAAGGCATATTTATAATAGTAGTCTTGTAAAGATCGTAATTCATCTAAAGATTTTGTATCTGATTTAAGTGCATATTCATAAGCCCAACCAACACCCGTTGCATCTGGTCCAATTGCTACATTAACACCTTGAGGAAATGTCCCTTGAAGTTGAGAAAGCTGTTCTAGTATTCTATTTCTTGAATCATAAAGGTCTGTACCATCTTTAAATATAATATATATCAAAGCATTTTGAAATGAACTCATAGCCCTTACTGTATCAATATCGGGAAGACTCATCAAGTTTGATATAAGTGGATATGAAACTTGTTCCTCAATTGTTTGTGGACTTTGTCCAGCCCACTTAACTTGCACAATTACTTGTGGAGGTGATAAATCAGGAAGAGCATCTAGACTTGTATTTTTAACTGCCCAGATTGATGCTACAGTTAATATAATTATTGAAAAAAGAATTAAAAATTTATTCTTTATACTATAAGAGATTACACTTTCTACCATAATATATCCCTACCAATCATCATCGTCTGAACTATAAAGACCATTTGTTATGGCATCAGAATCAAGTAAGAATAAAGCATTATTAATAACCTCTTGCCCTTCTTCTACTCCTTCTAATATTTCATACTTATTTGAAGAAATTCTTTTTGCTTTTATCTCAATTGGTTCAAATTCTGTTTTCGAAAGTTTTTGGAAAACAAAATGTTTTGCCCCTTTTGAAAGAACAGCAGTTTTAGGAAGTGTTAGTTTTGTTTTTGATACTTCTTTTAAACTTACTTTCGCAAACATATTTGGATATAGTTTTAAATCTTTATTTGGAACTACAAATCTAACATCAACTGTTTTTGTTTTTAAATCTACTGTTGGATAGATCATTTCAACTTTTGAATCAATTGGATTTTTAATTCCATCAATATAAATTTTTGCTTTCATTTCTTTTTTTATAAAAGCTAAATCTTTTTGATAAATAGAAGCTATAAACCAAAGTTCATCTAAAGATGCAAGCTGGAGTAAAAGTTTTCCTTTTTTTGCAAAACTTCCATTATTTATATTCTGTCTCTTATACACATCTGACGCTGCCGACGAAGAGGATAGTGT
>CAJXPH010000031.1 GCA_913057765.1 uncultured Campylobacteraceae bacterium | reverse complement strand
CTATCCTCTTCGTCGGCAGCGTCAGATGTGTATAAGAGACAGTATTAGTATTTTTAGTACTTAGTTGAGAATCTTTTTTTACCATTGCACTTTTGTATAGTTTCATATGAAGTTCATCTTCATTCTGATACTTAACTGTTATTGCATAAAAAACATAATTTTTAATACTTAAATCAAAATATGTAGTTTCAACTCCAAAAGTTTGAGGAGCATGTTTTAAGGCTAAATCAAAAAGCTCTTTTTGTTTTATTCTATTTAATAAAAACTGAGCTTCTTGGTTTGAGTATATAATCTTTCCCGCTGACGAGAAAGATATAATAGGGTTTAAATCTAGTTCAACCCATTCTTCAAAAAAATCCATTAAATCTTAACTTTCAACGTAATTTTTAAGGTTTTTACCTACTTTTGGATGCTTTAATTTTTTAATAGCACTTGATTCAATTTGTCTAACTCTTTCTCTTGTTACAGAAAGTTCTCGACCGATTTCTTCTAATGTTCTATCTGATGCATCTTTCATAAGTCCAAATCTCATTCTCACAACTGCTTGTTCTCTTTCATTAAGTTGTGCAAGAATTTGGTCAATTTGACCTTGTAAATCTTCTTTCATAATGTTATCAACTGGAGTTGGAGCTTTTTCATCAGGAACGAAATCTCCAAATTTACCATCATCATCAGATCCTATAGGAGCTTCAAGTGATACAGGTTCTTTAGTAATTTTAATTACTTGTTTAACTTTATCAACTGGTAATCCAACCTCTTTAGAAATCTCATCAACATCTGGCTCTTTACCATTTTCTTGAATACCTTTTCTAATGATTTTATTGATTCTATTAATAGTTTCAATCATATGAATTGGAATTCTAATAGTTCTTGCTTGGTCTGCAATTGCTCTTGAAATTGCTTGTCTAATCCACCAAGTTGCATAAGTAGAGAATTTATATCCCTTCTTATATTCAAACTTGTCAACAGCTTTCATAAGACCAATATTACCTTCTTGAATTAAATCTAGGAATGGTAAACCTCTATTTGTATATCTTTTTGCAATAGATACAACAAGTCTAAGGTTTGATTTCGCCATTCTAGTTTTAGCTTCATCAGTGATTCTTTTACCTCGTTTAATTTGCTCAAGTACATCAATTAATTCTTCTGGTTCTAAATCAAAGCCATCTTTAGATGCTTCAGCAGTTTGGTAAAGTTTTTTGATTTCCATATATGTAGAAACCATTGTTGCTTCGGGAACCATAGAAGTAATCTGTACTTTTGATAAATTAACAATATTATCTAAAATCTTTTGATGATTTTTTAATAAAATGTCATTAAATAATGGTAACTTGTATTCTAGTTTTTTAAGTTCAGTATCAAAACCTGTATCAGATTTAAGCGCAGTTTCCATTGCCTTTACAATCTCAGTAATAAGTTTTGAAGTTGGTCCTAAATCTAAAAGAGCTTCTTTTAAAATTTTCTTCTTAAAAGCAATTGCCAAGTTGAATAACATTTGATCTGCTTCACTATCAGATTTTGCTTCTTCTTTAAGTTGGAATTTTAACCAATCTTTTTTCGCTTTTTCTAAAACTTTAAAAGCTTCAATAATTGTTTCAGCTCTTTTATCAAGTTTTTTTTGTTTTTTAATTCCTGTTTCAGCAGCAGAAGTATCAACCTCTTCAACTTCTTCAGTATCATCTGAAGAATCAGATTCTTCATCATCGAAGTTTCTAAATAGTTCTTTTACTTTTCTTTCTCTATTTACTAGAGGTTCTTTATATTCTAAGATAAAATCAATTAAATATGGAACATAACATATGGCATCAAGAATAACATCTTCACCCATTTCAATTTTTTTAGAGATTTCTATTTCTTCTTCTTTTGTAAGAAGAGGAATTTGTCCCATTTCTCTAAGGTACATTCTAACTGGAGAATCTGATCTAGACCATTCAAGAAGTTCTTTATTCTTTAGAAGGTCAAAGACATCATCATCATTTTCTTTCATTTTCTTTATTAAATCTTCTTTTCTTTTCGCCTCTTCAGCATTCATTCTTTTTGCTTGTTCTTGCGAACTAATTAACGTTACGTTATATAGTTGTATAAAAGCTAAAAGTTTTTTAATGTTTGCAGATGAAGGCGCTTTTGAGAAGATTTTGATAAGTTTTTCAAAAGTAAGTATTGAATCTTTATATTCTTTTACTGTAGTTTCAATAACTTTATTTAGATCTTTTGCGCTCATAAATGGACATTCCTCATTTGTTTAAAGATAGTCAGACATTATACCGAAACTACTTAAGGAAATTATTAATTATTTTACATTTAATCTATTTTTTTTTAAACTTTAGATAAAATGCTTAACTTTGAAAAATTATGTAATTGCTTTTTTAATGAAAAAAGTATGATAAATAAGGAAAAATAATATGAATAAAATAACTGGAAAAGTTTGGAATTTTGGAGCAAATATTGACACTGATGTTATTATTGCTGCAAGATATTTAAATAGTTCGGATCCTGAACATTTAGCAAAATATGTTATGGAAGATGCAGATCCTGAATTTCCTAATAAATTGCAAAGAGGTGATATAATCGTTGCTGGTGAAAATTTTGGATGTGGTTCTTCAAGAGAACATGCACCAATTGCTTTAAAAGCTGCAGGAGTTGCTGCTATTGTTGCTCCTTCATTCGCTAGAATTTTTTATAGAAATGCATTTAATATGGGACTACCAATTTTTGAGTTACCAGAGTCTTTAGAAATTAAAGAAGGTGAAGAAATTTCTATAAGTTTAGATGATGGTAAAATTGTAAATAATACTACTAATAAAACTTATGAATTTACTGCAATTCCTGATTTTATGCAAGAATTAATTGCTACAGGTGGATTAATTAATTATGCAAAAGCTGAAATGGGAGCTAAATAAATTATGAAAAAATATAATATTTCAATTATCAAAGGTGATGGAATAGGTCCAGAAATTGTTGATGAGGCTATAAAAGTATTAGATGCAGTTTCATATTCTTGTGGATTCTCTTTAGAATATAAAGAGTATTTAATGGGTGGAATCGCTATTGATGTAACAGGTGCTCCTTTACCAGAAGAGACTGTTGAGGGTGTTTTAAATTCGGACGCTTGTTTATTTGGAGCTATTGGTGGAGAGAAATGGGATACTTTACCAAGAGAATTAAGACCTGAGACTGGACTTTTATCTTTTAGAGAAAAAATGGGTGTATACGCAAATTTAAGACCTGCAATTATTTATGATGAATTAGTAAATGCTTCTACATTAAAACCTGAAGTTATTGAAGGTGTTGATATCATGGTTGTTAGAGAATTAATTGGTGGTATCTATTTTGGAAAACCAAGAGCAAATGATGGTGAAACTGCTTATAATACTATGATTTATACAAAATCTGAGATTGTAAGAATTGGTAAAAAAGCATTTGAATTAGCTATGAAAAGAGATAAAAGAGTTTGTTCTGTTGATAAAGCTAATGTTCTTGAAGTTTCACAATTATGGAGAGACACAATGGAAGAACTAGCGCTTGATTATCCATCAGTTGAACTTTCTCATATGTATGTAGATAATGCAGCAATGCAACTTGTACGAAATCCAAGACAATTTGATGTTATTGTAACTGGAAATATCTTTGGAGATATTTTATCTGATACGGCTTCAATGGTTGTAGGTTCTATTGGATTATTACCATCTGCTTCAACAGGTGATAAAACTGCAATTTATGAGCCAATTCATGGTTCTGCTCCTGATATTGCAGGACAAGGAATTGCAAATCCAATTGCTACAATTGAATCAGCTGGGATGATGTTAAGATACTCTCTTGGCGAATCTGAAGCTGCTGATAAAATTGATACAGCAATTAAAAAAGCCCTAAAAGAAGGTTATAGAACAAAAGATTTAGCTGCATTTGATGCTAAAGAAGTTGTAACTACTGCTGAAATGGGTGACATAATAGCAAATAACATTAATAAATAATTTTTAGAGACTCCGATGGAGTCTCTCTTCTTTCAAATATATAATCAAAATATTATTTTTATAATTATTCTTTTCAGATTATTTATGATAAAATCTATAGATATTTAAGTTTATGGAGAAATCATGTCCTTAAGAAAATATAGACTCATTACAAGAAGTGATATGGATGGTTTAGTATGTGCTACTTTACTCAAATCTATCGGAATAATTGATGAAATATCTTTCGTTCATCCAAAAGATATGCAAGATGGGAAAGTTGCTGTTACTTCCCAAGATATAACTACCAATCTTCCTTATGTAGAAGGTGTACATTTATGTTTTGATCATCACTATTCAGAAACTCTTAGAAATGCTACTAGTGCAAATCATATTATATATCCAGACGCTCCAAGTGCTGCAGAAGTTGTTTATCAATACTATGGAGGAGATGAAAAGTTTCCTGCTCATTTCAAAGATATTATGGCTGCATCAAATAAAGCGGATACTGCTGCATTTTCAAGAGAAGATATTTTAAATCCTAAAGGTTGGGATTTATTGAGTTTTTTAATGGACTCAAGAACAGGCCTAGGAAGATTTAAAGATTTTAGAATATCAAATTACCGACTTATGATGGATTTAATTGATTATTGTGCAACACACACAATAGAAGAGATCTTAGAATTAGAAGATGTAAAAGAAAGAGTAAATCTATATTTTGAATATGAAAAAGAATTTAGAAAACAAATTAAAGATACTTCTACTTTAAAAGATAATATTGTACTTATTGACCAAAGAGAAGAAGGTATTTTATACCCAGGAAATAGATTCTTAGTGTATGCGATTTATCCCAAAATAAATGTTTCTATACATATCCTATGGGGTAAAGATAAAAAAAATATAGTATATAGTGTTGGTAAATCTATTATAAATAAAACATCTAATACCAATGTTGGCGAGTTAATGCTAAAACATGGTGGAGGTGGCCATAAAGCTGCTGGAGGTTGTCAACCTTCTTTAGAAGATGCAGAAACAGTGTTAGAAGATATTGTAAAACAATTAAATGAAGATGGATAGTTAATGAAGAGTTTAGATACTTTAGAAAAAATTTTATTACCTGTAATATTGACAGGTTTCGTATTTATTGTGAGTTTATATATTGGTATTGATTTAGCTTTAGGGTCTTCAATTAGTACCGAAATTAAAAACTTTTTAGTTTTTTACATGACATTACTTTTAATCACCCTTGTGATTATTGCAGTGTTTGTATCAAATAGATTTGTAAAAATGCCTATGCTCGAACTTACTAGTTTTCTCGATAAGATAGAAAATGATCAATATGAGTCTTTTGATAAAAAGTTTAGTAATAGTGATATTGATAACTTTGTAGTTCAAGTAAATAAACTTATTGAATATCTAGGGAATAAAGATAAAAAAACAAATTCATTAATTGATACTTTAAAAAATTCTAATAAATCATTAGAAGAATATAATAAAGCAGTTGACGCTTCTGCAATCATTTCAAAATTTGATAAAAATGGTTTGATTACATATATAAATGATAAGTTTATTGAAATATCTGGTTATACAGAAGACGAGTTATTAGGAAAAGAATATAATATTCTAAGACATAAAGGAATGGATGTAGAATTTTTTGATAATTTATGGTCAAAAATTAGTAACAAAAATATTTGGAATGGAGAACTAAAGAATCAAAAAAAAGACAATCAAGAATATCATATTTCTTCAATCATTGTTCCTATTCTAGATTCTAATGATGATATCTTAGAATATTTATCTTTTAGTGTTGATATAACAGAACATATACATTCTTTACAGCAAGCAAGGGCAGCCGAAGCTTCAAAATCTATTTTCTTGGCAACAATGTCTCATGAAATAAGAACACCTTTAAACGGTATTTTAGGCTTTGCAAAATTATTAGAAACAGGAACTATCCCAAAAAAAGAAAAAGGGTATGTTGATATTATTAATAGTAGTGCAAAATCACTTCTTGGAATTATCAATGATATTTTAGATATTTCTAAAATAGAGAGTGGTAAGTTTGAACTTGAAAGAAGAAGATTCAACCCATTTAAAGAGTTTGAACCTGCAATTGAACTTTTTGTAGCAAAAGCTAGTGAAAAAGATATTGACATTCTTTTCTATATTGATCCAAGATTACCAAGTGCAATTATTGGAGATCCTTTAAAAATTAAGCAAGTACTATCAAATTTAATTGGTAATGCAATTAAGTTTACTCCAAAAAATGGCGATATATCTATTAAAATTGAACTTGTACACAAAAGTGATTCAAAGGTTATGATTTTATTTAGTATAAAAGATTCAGGTATTGGAATTCCAGATGATAAACAAAAAGCAATTTTTGATCCATTTTCTCAAGCAGACAGTAGTGTCACTAGGCAATTTGGTGGAACAGGACTTGGATTAAGTATTAGTACAAATATTATATCTCTAATGGGCTCAACTATAGAACTTGATAGTAAAGAAGACCATGGTAGTGAATTCTATTTTGAGTTAGATTTAGAATATGAAAAAAGTAAAAATTTATATCCTCAAATTGATACAAGTTCAAAAATTGCAATTTTTTGTTATGAGTATGATTGTACTTCACAATTAGGAATAGTAAAAAAATACTTAACAAATTATTCTGAACCAGAGATTACAGATCATCCGGAACAATTAAATGAATATTCTCTTGCTATTGGTAGGTATGATGATTTAATTAAATTAGATACTGAGAAAATAGATATCCCATTAATTTATATATGTGATTATGAAGAGAAAATAGTTGATACGGAAAAAGAACATAGGGTAATAAAAGCACCAATAAATCAGTCTAAACTTTATGATGCGATTGTTGATATTTTAAATCCTGGACTAGAAGAAGAGTTAATAGTTGATTTTGAAGCAATCGAGCATTCTAATGTAACTTGTTTAATTGCAGAAGATAATCTTGTAAATCAACATCTTATGGAAGCAATGCTTGCACAAAAAGGTATTAAGTCTAAGATTGCAGAAAATGGGCAAGTTGCTTTAGATGAAATTAAATCGGGTGCAATTTATGATATTATTTTTATGGATATAAATATGCCTGTTATGAATGGAATAGAATCAACTCATGCAATAATTAATTATGAAGAAGAGTTTAATTTAAATCATACTCCCATTGTAGCACTTACTGCAAATGCAGTTGCCGGGGATAAAGAAAAGTTTTTAGCAGAAGGTATGGATGATTATATTCCAAAACCTTTTGAGGAATATATGTTAGATGCAGTTTTAAATAAATATATAAAAAGTAAAAATGAATCTGAAGAGCAAAAAGAAAAACAAGTTATTGAAGATGCTGTTTTAGAAGATGAAGAATTTATTTATTCAATAGAAGATACAGCAAAATCTTTAGGTTTAGGATTACCAATTTTTAAGACTATTTTAAAAACTTTTATATCTTCAATAGATAAAGATTTAGATAATTTAAAAGTATGTATTGATGAAAATGATTTGGACAAAATTGTAGGAGCTTCTCATAAAATAAAAGGAGCTGCAGGTAATTTAAAAATCAATAATGTATTTGAAGTTACAAAAGATATAGAACATTGTGCAAAAGAGAAGTTTGAAATTGATTACATGAATAAATATGAAAAACTAGTAAACTGCGTTAAGGAAATAAAAACAACTTATGAAGAAGAGTCTTAGGACTTACTCTTCTAATTGTTTAATAAGAGTTTTGCAAAAAACTTCAAAAGAGGGCAAATCTAATTTTGCTTCTCTTTGTTTCTTCCCCCACATAGGTTCTGGAAAATACGAGTCTTCTTTAAATCTTGCCATTATATGAAAATGTACATGTGGAACATAGTTCCCAAAAGAGGCAATATTAATTTTTTCAGGGTTATAATATTTAATCATTTCTTTTTCAATTATTTCAAGTAGTCTAAATATTTCTTGTTTTGTTTCAACTGGACAATCAGAAAATTCTTTATGCTTCTTATTTGTAAATATCTTTAACCAAGGAATTTCACTCTCCTCAATTTGAATATTAATGTATTGATTATTGAAATTCATCATAAATTTTCTTTACTTCATCAATATGTTCAATAAATAGGTCAATAAGATTTGGATCAAAATGCTTACCTTTTTCATTCATTAGTAATAATATTGCATCTTGCATAGTCCATGACTTTTTATAAGGTCTTACAGAGGTAAGGGCATCAAATACATCGGCAATTGAAACTATTCTTGCACTAATTGGTATATCTTCTGCTACTTTCCCTTCTGGGTAACCAGAACCATCAAATTTCTCATGATGATTTAATGCAATACTCTCTCCTTCAATTAAATAGGCACTTTTTGTATCTTTTAAAATTTCACTTCCAATATAAACATGTTTTTTCATAATTGCAAACTCTTCTTCCGTTAACCTACCTTCTTTAAGTAGAATAAAATCAGGAATTCCAACTTTCCCTATATCGTGAAAAGGTGAGGCATAAAAAATAGTTTCTTGTTGTCTTTCATCAAGACCATATTTTTGAGCTAAAAGTTTCGAATAATGTGCAACTCTAACTGTATGATTTGCTGTTTCTGCATCTTTGTATTCAGCCGTTCTTCCTAAAACCATCAATGTTTCATGTTCTCTGTGTTGAATTTCAGCAGTAGCTTTTTTTACTTCACCTTCTAGTAATAATGCTTTATCTTTTAATTTTAGTTGTGCAATTCTTAAGGCAAGTAGATTAATACTTCTTGCTTTAAATTCAGTGATTTCAATAGGTTTTGTTAAAAAATCTGTTGCACCAACTTCTAATGCTTTTAATTTTAATTCTTGGTCATCTCCAACTGCTGTTATAACAACAACTGGAATCTCTTTATGTACTTCTCTAAATCTTTCAATAAGTTCTATACCATCAATAACTGGCATCATATAATCAGTATATAATATATCAATATCATTTTCTAAAATATAATCTAATCCTTCAACTGGATCTTCGAATGTCTTAATATTTAAATTAAACTCCATTCCGTAAGCTTGCACTAGCATAAGATTAACTGGTTCATCATCTATATAAACAGCTTTTAAATTTTCAAGTTCCATCTTAATGTAATACCTTTGTAATAAACTATAATTTGTGTAGTTATTATTATAACTAATTTTAAAAAAAAGTTATCTTATTTATTCAAGTTAATTACTACAAATAAATACTTATAAATAATAAATAGTTCCTATTCAACAACATTTAAGTAAAAATTAATTATAATCCGTTTCCATTTTTCCAACCATAAAAGAAGTTTTTATAAAATGTTTTGTGTTTTATAAAAAGTTGGCGTGGATAGTTCGGGAAGAACATTTAATGTTCATGCCTGTTGGAAAGTGGTAATAAACACAAAAAGAGGACAGACTTATGAAAGTAAGAGCTTCAGTAAAGAAGATGTGTGACAAGTGTAAAATTGTCAAAAGAAGAGGTGTCGTAAGAGTGATTTGCGAAACTAAAAAACACAAACAAAGACAAGGATAATAAGCATGGCAAGAATTGCAGGTGTTGATTTACCAAACAAAAAGAGAATGGAGTACGCATTAACGTACATCTTTGGAATTGGATTACATAACTCTAGATTAATTTTAGATGCTGTTGGAATTGATTACAACAAAAGAGCACATGAATTATCAGAAGACGAAGCGGCAGCTATTAGACAAGAGATTCAAAAATCATTTATGGTTGAAGGTGATCTTAGAAAAAAAGTTGCGATGGATATTAAATCTTTAATGGACTTAGGTTCTTACAGAGGTTTAAGACACAGAAAAGGTTTACCGTGTAGAGGGCAAAAGACTAAGACTAATGCTCGAACTAGAAAAGGTAAAAAGAAAACTGTTGGCGCAGCGGCTAAGTAAGGATATTTAGATGGCAAAAAGAAAAGTAACTAGAAAAAAAGTTGTAAAAAAGAATATTGCTGATGGTATCGTTCATATTGCGGCAACATTTAATAATACAATGGTAACTGTAAGTGATAGTGCTGGTAATGCAATTGCATGGTCAAGTGCTGGTAACTTAGGGTTTAAAGGAAGTAAAAAGTCTACTCCTTTTGCTGCACAAGCTGCTGTTGAAGACGCTGTGCAAAAAGCTATGGAACATGGTATTAAAAATCTTGGTATTAAAATCCAAGGTCCAGGTTCAGGTAGAGATACAGCAGTTAAGGCTGTTGGAGCTATTGAAGGTATTTCTGTTAAGTGGTTTAAAGATGTTACTCCTTTACCACATAATGGTTGTAGACCTCCTAAAAGAAGAAGAGTGTAAGGGGCAGTTATGGCAAGATATAGAGGACCAGTAGAAAAAATCGAGAGAAGACTTGATGCAGACCTTGGATTAAAAGGTGAGAGAAGACTTAACGGAAAATCTGCTTTAGAAAAAAGACCATTTGCTCCAGGACAACACGGACAAAGAAGAACTAAAATTTCTGAGTATGGATTACAGTTAAGAGAAAAGCAAAAAGCTAAATTTATGTATGGTGTTTCTGAAAAACAATTCAGAAAATACTTCAAAAAAGCAGCTGCTTCTGAAGGTAATACAGGATCTAACTTAATTACATCAATTGAGCAAAGACTTGATAATGTTGTTTATAGAATGGGATTTGCATCAACTAGAGCAAATGCTAGACAATTCACAACACACGGACACGTTTTAGTAGACGGAAAGAAAGTAGATATTCCTTCTTTTGTTGTTAAAGCAGGTCAAAAAATTGAAATTAAAGAAAAATCTAAAACTAACCCTCAAGTTGTAAGAGCTTTAGAATTAACTAACCAAACTGGTATGGTTGAATGGGTTGACGTAGATAAAGATAAAGTATTCGGAATTTTTACAAGAATCCCAACTCGTGAAGAAGTTGTTATTCCTGTTGAAGAAAGATTAATTGTAGAGTTATATTCTAAATAATAAGTAAGGTAGGCTATGAAAAAATTTGCAGATACACCGTTTTTACCAACAGAAGTTGAAATTGAAGCTATTAGCGATAATGAAGCTAAAATATCAGCATATCCATTCGAAAGTGGTTTCGCAATAACTTTAGCACACCCTTTAAGAAGACTTCTATTAAGTTCTTCAGTTGGTTACGCACCAATTGGAGTTAAAATAGAGGGCGCTTCGCATGAGTTTGACTCATTAAGAGGAATGCTTGAAGATATAGCTATTTTTATTATTAATCTTAAAAATATTAAGTTTAAAATCAATGGTGATGAAGAGCAAGTAGTTGTTGAATATTCTTTTGATGGACCAAAAGAAATTAAAGGTGAAGACTTAATCAACTCTGATGTTGAAGTAGTTTCTCCTGATGTTCATTTAGCTACTATTAATTCAGACTGTAACTTAACATTCTCAGTTATTATCCAAAGAGGAATTGGTTACATGCCTTCTGAAGATATTAGAGATATGTTAGAATCAGACTATATCCCATTAGATGCTTTCTTTACTCCGGTAAGAAAAGTAGTTTATGATATTGAAAAAATGTTAGTTGAAGATAATCCTAACTTTGAAAAAGCTGTATTTAATGTACAAACAAATGGACAAATTACTCCTATTACTGCTTTTAAAGAAGCTGTATCTGTTATGTACTCTCAAATGTCAGTATTTAATAAAGTATTTGATTTATCAGAAGTAACAGTTAGTGATTCAGGTGAAGAGCCAGTTGAACTAAAAGATTTAATTGTAAAAATCGATGACTTAAACTTAAGTGCTAGAAGTTTCAACTCTTTAGATAGAGCTGGACTTAAATTCCTTGGTGAATTAGTACTTATGAGTGAAGTAGAAGTAAAAAATATTAAAAATTTAGGAAAAAAATCTTTTGACGAAATCCAAGAGAAATTAGAATCTTTAGGTTTCCCAATTGAAAATACACTTCCAGAAAATGTTGCATCAGCTTTAAGAAGAAAGCTAGAGCAACTTAAAGCATAATTTAAGGGTTTGATATGAGACATAAGCACGGATATAGAAGGTTAAACAGAACTTCTTCTCACAGAAAAGCATTGTTAAAAAATATGGCAATTGCAATCATCACAAGAGAGAAGATTGAAACAACTGTTCCAAAAGCAAAAGAGTTAAGAAGATATATTGAAAAATTAGTAACAACTGCTAGAAATGCAGATTTAAATACTCATAGATTAGTATTTTCTGCATTACAAGATAAAGAAGCTACTAAAAAACTTATCAATGAAATCGCACCAAAATACGAAGGTAGATCTGGTGGATATACTTCAATTGTAAAAACTAGAATTAGAAGAGGGGATGCTACAGCAATGGCATTCATTTCATTCGTATAATTTATTAGTTTAATTTTAAAAAAAGGGTTAGAAGATTTTCTTCTAACCCTTTTTTTTTACTCAATATTTATTTGAAAATATTATTATTTTTATAATCAAAATTTATTTACCAGATTTTAATCAAAATTTTTATATAATGGCGCGATATGCTATATAAAGTAAATCCTAGGAGAGCCATTTGATAACTCTAAAAGAAGCACTAAAATTAAATAGTGACGATATTAAAAAACTAAGAGAAAACCTAGCTTCGAAAATCAAAGAAAATGATACTGGTGCATATGTTGAACAACTAACAAATAGTGATGTTACAACATCTGGAGAAGGTATTCCAATTGCAATCAAAGATATTATTAATGTTAAAGATTGGAATATTACTTGCTGTAGTAACATTTTAAAAGGATATGTAAGTCCTTACGATGCTACAGTTATTAGAAACTTAAGAGAATCTGGATTAAGCCCATTTGGACGAGCAAATATGGATGAATTTGCTATGGGAAGTTCAACTGATACTTCTTGTTATGGTAAAACATTAAATCCTCATGATTCCAATAAAACAGCTGGTGGAAGTTCTGGTGGTAGTGCTGCTGCTGTTGCTGCTGGTATTGCTGTTGCTGCTTTAGGAACTGATACAGGTGGATCAGTAAGACAACCTGCTGCATATTGTGGTGTGGTTGGAATGAAACCAACTTATGGAAGAGTTTCAAGATATGGCGTAACTGCTTATTCCTCATCTTTAGACCAAGTAGGTCCAGTTACTCAAAATGTTGAAGATGCAGCAATTTTATATGATATTATTTCTGGACATGACCCAATGGATTCAACTTCTGCAAATGTAGAATATGAAGCTGTTACTCCTAAGCTAGATTCAAATAGAAAATTAAAAATAGCTGTTATTGATAACTTTGTAGAACAAGCAAGTCCTGCAATTAAATCTGGATTTGCAAAAGCAGTTAAAGCTTATGAAGATGCAGGACATGAAATTGTTCATAAAAATATGCTTGATACAGATAAAATCCTTTCTTCTTACTATATTGTTGCAACTGCTGAAGCATCTGCAAATCTTTCAAGATTTGATGGTGTTAGATATGGAAATAGAAAAGGTACTGGTGGATTAAAAGATATGTATATCCAAACTAAATCACAAGGATTTGGTGATGAAGTACAAAAAAGAATTATGTTAGGTTCTTTTGTATTAAGTTCAGGATACTACGATGCATATTATATAAAAGCTCAGAAAGTAAGACACTTAATCAAAGATGAATATGAAGAAATTTTTAAAGATGCAGATTTGATTTTATCTCCAGTTGCTCCTACAACAGCACCTGAATTTGGAAGCTTTAAAACATCACTTGAAATGTATTTAAGTGATATATATACAATTTCTGTGAACCTAGCTGGATTACCTGCTATTTCATTACCAATTGATAATGATGAAGATGGAATGCCAATAGGATTACAATTAATCGGTCGAGCTTATGATGAGCAAACGATGTTTGATGGTGCGTTAGCATTAGAAAAAGCTGTAAATTACAGTAAATAATTAGAAAGGAATATTATGAGAATTAGAAAAAGAGCTTTAACATTTGAAGATGTTTTATTAGTACCTGCAAAATCGGAAATTTTACCAAAAGAGGTATTATTAAAAACAAAATTAACAAAAAATATTACTTTAAATATTCCTTTTGTTTCTGCGGCAATGGACACAGTAACAGAATATGAAGCTGCTATTGCAATGGCAAGACTTGGTGGAATAGGAATTATTCATAAGAACATGGATATTGACGCTCAAGCATTACAAGTTAAAAAAGTTAAGAAGTCAGAATCAGGAATGATTATTGACCCAATTACAATTAAAATGGAACAAACACTTCAAGATGCAGAAGATATTATGGCTTCTTATAAAATCTCAGGAGTTCCCGTTGTAGATGATAATCAAATCTTATTAGGAATTGTTACAAATAGAGATATGAGATTTACTAAAGATTTCACTAAAAAAGTAAGTGAAAAAATGACAATGATGCCATTAATCACTGCAAAAGAGGGAACAACTTTAGAGGATGCTGCAGATGTAATGCATTCAAATAAAATTGAAAAATTACCAATCGTTGATAATAAAAATAGACTTATTGGTCTTATTACAATCAAAGATATTAATAAAAAAAGAGAATATCCTGATGCTTCTAAAGATGAATTAGGAAGATTAATTGTTGGTGCTGCAATTGGTGTTGGACAATTAGACAGAGCAACTGCATTAGTTGAAGCAGGTGTTGATGTTTTAGTTATGGATTCGGCACATGGACATTCAAAAGGTATTTTAGATTCAGTAAAAGATATCAAGTCTAAATTAGATGTTGAGATTATTGCTGGAAATGTAGCAACTTCTGAAGGTACGAAAGCACTTATTGATGCTGGTGCTGATGCAGTAAAAGTTGGTATTGGTCCTGGTTCTATTTGTACAACTAGAATTGTTGCAGGTGTTGGTGTTCCACAAATTTCTGCAATTGATGAGTGTGCAGAAGAGGGTGCTAAATATGGTGTTCCAATTATTGCTGATGGTGGTATCAAATACTCTGGTGATGTTGCTAAAGCGTTAGCTGTTGGTGCAGCTTCTGTTATGATGGGTTCTGCATTAGCAGGAACTGATGAGTCTCCAGGTGAATTAATTTTATTCCAAGGAAGAAAATTCAAAACATATAGAGGAATGGGTTCAATTGGAGCAATGACTAAAGGAAGTACTGATAGATACTTCCAAGAAGGAACAGCTGCTGATAAACTTGTACCAGAAGGTATTGAAGGTAGAGTTGCATATAGAGGTTCAATCGCTGATATTATTCACCAAATGACTGGTGGATTAAGATCATCAATGGGATATCTTGGTTCTGGAACAATTGAAATCTTCCAAGACACTGCAGAGTTTGTTGAGATTACAAGTGCAGGGCTTAAAGAGTCTCATGTACATGATGTAACGATTACTAACGAAGCTCCAAATTACCACGTATAAAAAAAGAGGTTTATAACAGCCTCTTTTTCTAAATTTCTGCGTTATTCGCAGAAATTTTTTTACTCACTTACTCTAGTAAGCTCCCACAAAAAATTTTGCTCCTGCCTTGAACTTTAAAAAAATAGTCAATTCTAAATATTTTTTTAGTATAATATTATATATTATAAAAAGGATAAAAATGAAAAAATTAAGTTTAATATTGATTTTATTATCAATATTTTTATTTACAGGTTGTGTCTCATATCAACCTACAATACCAAAAAACTATGAAGGAAAAAAAGCCTATATTATGGACTCAGCAAGTATTCATAGCTCAAGTAAAGCAGATATGTTTTATTTAGAAAAGATTAATGATGCTAAAATATATAATAGTCGTTATAGTACGTTGGATAAAAACTATGGAAGAGGCTTTAATATGATAGTTGATAAATTCAATCATGATATAGCTGCTAAAAAAACTAAATTTACAATTGTAGGGAGAACAGAATATGCTGCACCTATTTTAGCACTTACTAATCCAGTGTATGAAGTCAGAGGTGAAATTGAATTTATTCCTAAAGAAAATATTCAATATATAGTAAAAGGGGTATTAGGAGAAAAAAAGTCTTCGGTATGGATTGAAGATTATGAAACAAAAGAAATTATAAATAAGAAAATTGAAGTAATTGATTCTTCTCTAGGTTTTTTTGAAAAATAGTTTAAATTAGTATTTTGTCTATATTCTCAATTTGTACTTGGAAATATAGGCAATCTTAAATATCTATATATAACGCCAAGGGGTTTAGCAAAAGCTTGTCAGGCTTTTACTAGTCACTTTTAACTTTTTTCTTTGCTTTCTTTATATCTTTCTGACGTGTTGGTGTAAATTGATTTTCAGTTCTTTTATTCTCGGCTCTTTTTTTTCTAATAAAATAGATAATGACTCCAGAACAAGCAAAAGAGAGTAAAGCTATTAGTTCAAACATTGGTTTCCTTTTTGTTTTTGTCATCATAGTAAAAATGTATGTAAATCTAATGTAATATTTATTATAGATTCTCCACTTTTATTTTCTTTTATTAACTTTTTACTACAATATCAGAAAAAAGGGGACAGCCCTCTTTTCCTCTTTTCTAAATAAGAAGACTGAAAATATATGAACTAAAGGATTAATAAATGCCACATGTAGAGATTAAATATTCTGATGACTTGAATATTGATACTAAAAATATTTTTGATGATATAGAAAATATTATTAATGAAGTAGATTCAGGTGCTGGGATATGTAAGTCTAGAGCTTACCCATGTAGTGAGTATAAGTACACGCATATATTAGTTAAATTCCGGGGACAGGATATATAATTATCTGAATTCATATCTCTATGGTGAAATCTAGATGATATGTAATATATCATTAGTTGTAAAATAGTATAATCTATTTATGAAAATAAAACTATTTTATGATAAAGAATGTCCTTTTTGTAGCTCTTATGCAAACTATATTAAATTAAAAGAAAATCATGAATTAAGTATTTTAAATGCTAGAGAAAATAGTAAAGATATAAAGAAATTAAGAAATAGAGGTTTTGATATAAATGATGGTTTTATTATAATATTAGGTGAAGGTAAAATTTATCAAGGTGCAGGTGCAATAATTTTTTTAAATAAAATATCTTCAAAGAAAGTTTATTTTCCAAATAATAAATTTTTCAAAAGTTTTATTTATTCATTTATAAGAGTTATTAGAAAAATAGTTTTAAAAGTATTAGGTAGACAATCTAATTTATGATTTACTTGAAACTTAGCAATTCAGGGGGATAGAATCTGTCTCTTATACACATCTCCGAGCCCACGAGACCAGA
>CAJXPH010000030.1 GCA_913057765.1 uncultured Campylobacteraceae bacterium | reverse complement strand
GTACTTAAATAATTAGAGATAAGTTATATCGTGATTTCTTTAATATCTGCTATATTTTTAAACTCTTGATAAACTAAGCCAATTGTATTTTTTCTATTTATTTTAATTGCATCATCATCATGATTTACAAATACATTATTAAAGAAATTATCAAGTTCTGGTTTTAAACCAAATAAGGCTTCTAATTCTTCATCATAAGTTGTATATTCTTTTGATGTTACAGTAGAATATTTAGCAAATAATTCTTTTTCTTCGTTATCTTCAAATAAAGATTGATTTACATTAAGTTTAGAGTTTGTATCTAAATCTTTTATAATATTTGCAACTCTTTTAAATGTTGCACTATATTCTTTAAAATCTTCACTTAAAACAATAGGATTTAGAGCACATAGTTTCTTTGAAATTTGGTATACATCAGTTTCTTTAGAACCTAATACTGCTTTTAATACAGAAGGGTTAACATCGAAAATTTTGAATAATCTTTCATTGAAAAATTCAATTAATTGTTTTTTATCTAATCCTGTGTAAGAATCAGCTAAAGCATCAATAATTTTTCCTAAATCAATTGGTAATTTATGTTCTATTGCAATTTTCACAATTCCTGCAGCTGCTCGTCTAAGTCCAAATGGATCTTTTGAACCTGTTGGTATTTTTCCTACTGAGAAAAGACCCATTAGGTTATCTAGTTTGTAAGATAAGGCTATGATTGATGAGAATTTTGTTGATGGAAGTTCTGAGTCTTCACCATCTGGTAAATACTGCTCTTTTAGTGCTGTATATACATTTTCATCTTCACCCGCAAGTTTTGCATAGTAGTATCCCATAAGCCCTTGAAGTTCTGTAAACTCAAATACCATCTCAGACATTAAGTCAGCTTTTGAAAGCATCACAGCTTTTTGTATAAGCTCTTTTTGCTCTACATCAAAGATATCTGCTAAGTAAGCTGCTATTTTAGCTTCTCTTTCAGATTTTTCATACATAGAACCTAAACCTTCTACGAATGTTAACTTTTTAAGTCCTTCGTTGCAAAGTCCATTGTTGATGTCGTTTTTATAGAAGAACATACCGTCAGCTAGTCTTGGTCTTAGGACCTTTTCATTACCAGCTATGATGTGTGTGAAGTCTTCAGTTTTTGAGTTAGAAACTACAATAAATTTATTTGTTAGTTTATCATCTTTATAAACTGCAAAATATCTTTGGTGCTCTTTCATAGAAGTTACAATAACCTCTTCTGGTAGTTCTAAGAACTCTTCATCAAAAGAACCAATTAAAGCAGTTGGATACTCAGTTATAGCTACAACTTCTTCAAGTAGTTCTTGATCAAGTTCTATATTTACACTGTTTTGCTCTTCTATTTGTTTCATTTGAGAAAGAATAGTCTCTCTTCTTACTTCAGGATAAAGAATAACACCATTATCTTGTAACTTATCAAAATAATCTGTTGAATCAAATGTAAAGGGTTCATATGAAACCATTCTATGTGCAAAAGCATGATTAGATGATTTTACTCCAAAAAGTTCTGCATCAACTATTTCATTACCTAATAAAATAGCTAGACTTCGAATAGGTCTAATAAAAGTATCTGTTCTTGAAGCCCATCTCATTGACTTTCCAAAATTTAAAGAGTTGATAAATTCATTTATTATGTCATTTAATAAATCTTTAGCTTCTGTTCCTATTACTTCTCTTTTAAAGTAAAGAACTTCTCCTCTTCCTTGATCAATTTTATCAAGTTCATCAACACTAACGCCACATTTCTTTGCAAAACCTAATGCTGCACCGGTAGGAACGCCGTCTTTAAAAGCGATCTTAACTGGAGCACCAAATTGTTCTTGAACTGAATCTTCTTGTTTAACTTGAAACTCTCTATGCCATAATACAAGTCTTCGTGGAGTATAGAAAAAGTCAAAATCACATAATAATCTATTTTTTTCTAAAATAGCCATCCATTTTTTTTCAATGTTTGGAAGTTCTTTTAAAAATGGAATAGCTGGTAATTCTTCAACACCAATTTCTATTAATAATGGTTTATTCATTTACTTCTTCCTTGTTAGTCTTTTGCTTTTCTATTGCATCTAATTTATCTGTATGTTTTTTAATTTGTTGTTTATTAAAACCTCTAATAAACATAAATACCATAAAAACAAATAATATGGTTACTATAACGTCTAGAATATCTTTCATATTTAATCCAATTTTCTTTTTAAAAGTTGATATATTATCTAAAAATCACTTATTTTCCATTAAATCAAGGAGATTTGAATTGTTATCAAAGCCTTTAATTTGGAGTAAGTCTTCATTATTGATATGACACTCTTTACATGACGCTAATTGTTTATGTGCGTCAAGGTCAGTTTTTATAAGTTTATTTTGAGAATGACAGGCAAAACAATCACCACCACACTCACTCATACCTTCTGGTACTTTTGTATGACAATCTATACACTTTTTTAATATCTTATGATGAGTTTTTTCAATAGATTTTTCTAATACGGGGTGACATTGCATACAGTCCCCTGTACACGACAAAGAATAAACAGAGAATAATATAATTAATAAAAAAAATCTCATATTTTATTTTAATAAATCTTTGTAAATCAGTCCATCTATTTCTGCTAAAGCAATATCTTCAATTTCTTTTTCTTGTTCAATAATAGCAAGTACTTTCGAGTCGAACATATAATTTTCAGCTATTTTTTGAATATTTTTTGCAAGTTTTTTCTCACAAATTATATATTTAGCGCCTAATGCATTAGAATATATAGCTTCTTTTATAGAGGTTACAATGATTGCACTATTTAATTTATTTTTATTACAATAAGTTAATAGGTTCTCATCATAGTTATATATTAAAGTAGAATTTGGAAGAGAATGTTCAATATCCCAAATACTATCAATTAAAATAAGTTCTTCATATGGAATTAAATTATCACCTAATAATATCATTCTTGTTACCTTTCTATTTATTTATAAGACATTCTTTTGAACAGTAAAAATGTCCATTACTTAAGATTGCTTCTTTTTTAGATACAAATGTACTACAAGTAGGACATTCTACCATAACATCTTCAATTTTTTCATCTTCTTTTTTCGTTACACTTTTTTCTCTGTCTTTTTTAAATAAAACAATATAAATTAAAAAAAGGACAACGGCTATTGCTAAAAATTTTAAAATCATTTAGAACCTTTTAAATATAAATAGTTTCTATCTTTTCGAGAATAAACTTGTGTATTCTCAAGTTTGGCATCTTCTATTTCGCTTTCTAGAAGACTTCCTTTATAAAAAAGAAAGCTTGTATTATCAGTAGAAATATTTTTTGTAATATCTAGTAGTAATTTTGTATTAGTAACAGCTCTTGATGTTACTAAATCTACTTTTACATTTTCTACTTCCTCAACTCTTTTCCCTATAACTTCAATATTTTTTAGTCCTAAAGAGTTTTTTACAAAATTTAGAAAAGCAACTCTTTTTAGTCTAGGTTCAATTAAGTAACACTTTACATCTGATTTTGCCATAGCTATTATAAGGCCTGGATAACCAGCACCTGTACCAATATCAGCAAAACTACTAAAAGTATCTAAATATTGTAAAGGGTAAATAGAGTCAATAATATTTTCTTTAATATCATCAGTAGTTAATCTTCCACTTAAATTGTGTACTTTTCCCCATTGTTGCAATAAAGAAGTAAAAACATCACATCTTTTTGAAAATTCATCATCTAAGACAATATTTTTTAAGTTAGTTTGAAAATCCATTAAAATAAATGTCCCATATGCTCTTTTTTCGTATTTATATAATCTTCATTGTATTTATTTGATTTAGTTATTGCTGGAATTCTCTCAGCAATATTAATTCCTAATGACTCAACATAATTGATTTTTTTAGGATTATTTGTAATTAGTTTAATATCTTTTAATTTTAAATCATTAAATATCTCTTTAACAATAGAATAATCTCTATCATCTTCTCCAAATCCAAGTTCTAAATTTGCTTCAATTGTATTTCTTCCTGCATCTTGCAGTGCATAGGCATTTACTTTATTTAGTAAACCTATATTTCGTCCCTCTTGTCTGTGATATATTACTAATCCGCCATGTGCAGCAATAAATTTCAAAGCTAAGTCTAGTTGATTTTGACAATCACACTTAAGACTCCCTAATGTATCACCAGTTAAACACTCTGAGTGAATTCTTACATAAGGTGCTTCAATTTTCTCAAAATTAACACTCATAATTGCCAAATGTTCTTGATTATCTTGCTTGTAAGCTCTTATTTTAAATTTTCCATATTTTGTAGGTAAATTAGCAATATTTGATTTCTCTATATTCATAACCTTTTAAACCTTAAGTTGATAAAATGCTCAAGATTATATCTAACAAAGGTAAATAATATGTTTAAAAGATTTAGAAGATTAAGAATTAATCAGACATTAAGAAATTTGGTACAAGAGACTAGTTTAAGTAAAGATGATTTTATATATCCACTATTTGTAAAAGAAGGCGAAAATTTCAAAAAAGAAATTGAATCAATGCCAGGTGTTTTTCAAATGAGTATTGATGAAATATTAAAAGAGTGTGAATATATTAGAACTATAGGTTTAAATTCAATCATTTTATTTGCTATTCCAGATTTAAAAGATTCAGTTGGTAGTGAGTGTTTATGTGAAGAAAGTATTATTTCTAGGACTATAAGAGCTATTAAAACTAAATTCCCTGATATGTTTATTGTTACTGACTTATGTTTCTGTGAATATACAGATCATGGACATTGTGGAATTTTAGATCCTGAAACTGAAACTGTTGATAATGATAAAACATTAGAAATTTCTGCACTACAAGCAATTGTTCACGCACGTGCTGGTGCTGATATGATTGCACCATCAGGAATGATGGACGGTATTATTGAAACACTAAGAGAAGCATTAGATGAAAATGGTTTTCCAAACTTACCAATAATGGCATACTCTACTAAATTTGCAAGTGCATATTATGGACCATTTAGAGACGTTGCAGAATCTAGTCCAAGCTTTGGAGACAGAAGAACATACCAAATGAATCCTGCTAATAGATTAGAAGCTTTAGAAGAATCTTTACAAGACGAAAAAGAAGGTGCTGATATTCTAATGGTTAAACCTGCTTTAGCATTTATGGACGTTATTAGAGACATTAGAAATGAATCAAATCTTCCAATTTGTGCTTATAATGTAAGTGGAGAGTATGCAATGCTTAAACATGCAGGTGCTGCTGGTCTTATTGATTATGAAAGAGTGATGATAGAAACTCTAACTGGATTTAAAAGAGCTGGTGCAGATTTAATTATTACCTATCATGCAAAAGAAGCTTGTGAACTTTTAAACAAAAAGTAAAATATATTATGGGACAAACTTATCAAGAAGCTATAGAAAACTCGAATATCGTCTCTAAAACAGATACAAGAGGTGTAATTACTTTTGTAAATGATGAATTTTGTAAGATTTCTGGTTATTCAAAAAAAGAGCTAATTGGTAGTAACCATAATATAATTAGACACCCTGATGTTTCAAAGGAGACTTTTGAGCTTCTTTGGAAATCAATTCTTTCAAAAAAACCATATAAAACAACTGCAAAAAACTTATGTAAAGATGGTTCAACCGTATATTTAAATACAACAATAACTCCTATTCTTGATGAAAATAATAATATAAAAGAGTTTATTGCAATTCGTTATGATGTAACAAAAGAAGTTGAATTAAAAATAGCATTAGAAAAGAAAGATGAAGAGCTTGAGCTTTTAAATAAAACTTTAGAACAAAGAGTTAGTGAGCAGACTGCACAATTGCTTGAATTAAATCAAACCTTAGAGCAAAGAGTACAAGAAGAGATTTTAAAAAACAAAGAAAAACAAAAAATGTTATTTTGGCAATCTAGAATGGCAAGTTTAGGTCAAATGCTTGCAAATATTGCGCATCAATGGAGACAACCATTAACAGAACTTAGTTTAACAATGTTTAATATTAAAAAGTCTGCTAAAAATGACAATAAAGAGAAACTTAATCAATATTACAAAGAATCTTTAATTATCATTGAAAATATGTCTCAAACAATTGATGATTTTTCAAACTTCTTTAATCCAAATAAAGTAAAAGAGAAGTTTTTTATTGATATCGCTATTGACGATGCTTTATTGATAACAAAAAAGTTATTAGAAAGAGAAGACATTAATACAAACAAAGATTTTGAAAAAATAGAAGTTTTTGGTGTTTTAAATGAATTTTCACAAGTTATAATAAATCTTATCCAAAATTCAAGTGAAGCATTTAATATCAACCATATATCTGAAAAAATAGTTGATATTAAAGTTTATAAAGAGGAAGAATATGTTTTAATTTCTTATTCTGATAAAGCTGGTGGAACAGATAATTTAGATAAAATATTTGAACCATATTTTACGACAAAACACCAAAGTAATGGTACAGGACTTGGTCTGTTTATGTCAAAAATGATTATAGAAAAAAGTTTAAATGGAACAATTGAAGCAAAAAATATTGATGATGGGCTTCAATTTTTAATAAAAATACCTTTAGGAGATTAGAAAATGTCAAGTGATGAAATCTTATTAAAAGAGCTTAAAATTCTTTTCGTTGAAGATGAGGTAAATATTTCAAAATTGCTAAAAGATGCATTATCTGATTATTTTTTCTCTTTTACTGTTGCAAATAATGGGCAAGAAGGTCTTACTAAATTTAAAAAAATTAGTCCTGATATTGTAATAACAGATATTATGATGCCAAAACTTGATGGTTTAGAAATGACAAAAAAAATAAAAGAAATAAATGAAGAAATACCTATTATTGTATTAAGTGCATTCTCAGATAAAGATAAATTATTAAAAGCAATTGATATTGGTATTACAAAATATTTTATTAAACCTTTTGACCCAGAAGAAGTATTAGAGTATTTAATCTTTTTAGCAAAAAAATTAAATAAGCATAGAATTATATGTTTAAATCAACATTTTAGTTTTGATAACAATACCAATAACCTTTTTGAAGATGATAAGTTAGTTAATATTACAAAAAGAGAAAAACAATTTATATCTTTACTTATTGAAAATAAAAAAGATATAGTGAATATTGAAATGATTAAATCGAGATTATGGAATGAAGAAAAGATTACCGATGAAAGATTACGAACTTTTATAAAAAGGTTAAGAGCTAAAACATCTAAAGAGTTAATAAGAAATATCCCTGGGCAGGGGTATTTAATTTCTCCAAACGATATTTAAATCTTTATTTAAACTATTTGTATCAAATAATTTTTGAGAGCCTTCCAAATTAGAAAGGTTTTCTACTTCTAAAAATTTTTGTATATAAAAATCTTGATTATAGCCATTATTTACAAGTGTTTTTTGCATAGAGTTTATATCATTTACATCTAATAAATCATTATGTAATGTAGTTCTAACTTCATATTTACAATCACTATTTTTAAGAATATTTAAACTTTCTATAAATTCATTATATAATGAACTCTTTGTAATCTCTTTATATTTATCCTCAGGAGCTTTAAAATCTATTGCTACATAATCAAGAAGATAACTATCCAGTAACTTCTTTAAAAGTTTAGGATTACTTCCATTAGTATCAAGTTTTATTTTAAATCCTAAATTTGTAATATTTTCACAAATCTCAATTAAATCATGAGTTGTAGCTTCACCACCACTTAATACAACCCCATCTAATAAACCTACTCTTTTTTTAAGAAATGTATATAAATCATTTAAAGAATAATTTCCTTCTTTTGCCATGACTATATCAGGGTTATAACAATAAAGACATCTCATGTTGCATGATGTAAACCATACAACACAAGATAAATGATCTTTATAATCAGTAGTAGTAAATTTGGTAATACTATGAATTACATTTTTCAATAAATTGTAATCTTTCTTGGTGTTCACCTTTTTTACCAATATTAAAACTTTCTACGGGTCTATGGTATCCCATAACTCTTGTATACACAATACACTTTGTTCTTTTACTTTGTAATTTTTCAGGTTCTATACTTCTCATCCGATTAACTCCTTATTTTTTAATTCTTCATCTAATATTTCTTCATCACACTTTGGACAATATTCATATTCACCATTTATATATCCATGTTTTGGACATATTGAAAATAATGGTGTAATTGTAATATATGGTAAAGTATAATTAGAAATTACATTTTTAACTAGTTTTCTACAAGCTTCAGTAGAAGAGATCTTCTCTTTCATGTATAAGTGAAGTACAGTTCCTCCAGTATATTTACCTTGTAAATCATCTTGTAAATCTAATGCATCAAAAACATCATCTGTTAGATTAGCAGGGATCTGAGATGAGTTTGTATAATAAATATTTTTACCAAATCCAGCTTGTTGAATATCCGAATATCTTTTTTTATCTTCTTTTGCAAATCTATATGTAGTACCTTCTGCTGGTGTTGCTTCAAGGTTGTATAAATTTCCAGTTTCTTCTTGGTATTGAACCATTCTTTCTCTCATAAAGTTAAGAATTTCTGTAGCAAATTCTATTCCTTCATTTTTTGAAATGTCACATCTTTTTTCTGTAAAGTTAACAATCATTTCATTAATACCATTTACTCCAATAGTAGAAAAATGGTTGTTAAATCCAGGTAGATATCTTTTTGTATATGGGAATAATCCTCTATCATATAATTCATTAACAAAAACTCTTTTTTTCTCTAAAGTAGATTTTGCTAAATCCATTAGCTCTACTAATCTTTCCATTAGAGCTTCTTTATTATCTTTATATAAATAACCAAGTCTTGCCATATTTATTGTAACTACACCAATACTTCCTGTCATCTCAGCACTACCAAATAATCCACCACCACGTTTAAGAAGTTCTCTTAAATCAAGTTGTAACCTACAACACATAGATCTAACATGACCTGGCTTATATGCACTTTCATTTGGTATTAACTTTCCATTCTCATCTTTTTTATATTGACTTCCAATAAAATTCTGAAAATATGAAGAACCTATTTTTGCAGTATTTTCGAACAGTACATCTGTATTTTCACCATACCAATCAAAATCTTCTGTAATATTAACGGTAGGAATTGGAAAAGTAAAAGGTTGTCCTGTTTTATCACCTTCTGTCATTATTTCATAATATGCTTTATTTATCATATTCATCTGTTTTTGGAAATCATTATATGTTAAATCCGTTAAAGATTTATGACCTTTTTCCTTAGCAAATTCTAATAATTCTTCATCTTCAATATCTTTAAATAAATGTACTTGATTTTTTGTCGGAATTTGATCACTTAAATCTCTAGGAACTGTCCAATCAATTGTTATATTTGTAAATGGGCTTTGACCCCATCTAGCTGGCACATTTAAATTATAAATAAAGCTTCTAATATTTTTCTTTACTTCGCTATAAGATAATTTATCTTTAAACACATAAGGTGCTAAATAAGTATCAAAAGAAGAAAATGCTTGAGCTCCAGCCCACTCACTTTGTAAAATACCTAAGAAGTTTGCCATTTGTCCCAATGCTTCTCTAAAATGATTAGGAGCATCACTTTCTACTCTTCCTCTAACCCCATTAAATCCTTCATCAAGAAGTACTCTTAAACTCCAACCTGCACAATATCCACTTAAACAATCTAAATCATGAATATGATAGTCTGCATTTCTGTGAGATAAGCCTTCTTCTTTAGAATAAATTTTATCAAGCCAATAGTTTGCAATAACTTTTCCTGCACTATTGTTAATAAGTCCTGCATGAGAATAGCCAGTATTGGAGTTTGCTTTGATTCTCCAATCTGTTCCATTAATATATTCTTCTATAGTTTGTGTAGAATTTATATAAGTAGTATCTTCGCTTAATCCAAGTACTTGTTCTCTTTGCATTTTATGCATATGTCTATACAACATAAAAGATTTCATTACATCAAAATATCTTGCTTTATACAATTCTTCTTCAATTGCATCTTGAATGTCTTCAACGGCAATAACTCTTTTCTTTTTCAATAATTCAATTACATTTAAATTTACTACTGAATCATATGTTACATGTGCACTTTTAAATGCTTTTTTTATCGCATCTTTAATCTTAAATTCTTGGAATGCTTCATGTGTTCCATCTCGTTTTAATATTTCATTTATCATATATTGTCCTTAAAGCGTTAATGCAATAATAGACTTTAAAATCTTAAAAAATAATAATATGAATTGTCACAAAAGTGTCACTTTATGGGCTTTGTAGAAATTAAAATAACGAAATAAAAACAAAAATAATATCTTCAAAAATATTTAAGTGAATAGTAAATCAATTTTGGGTAAAATTAAATCTTTTTTAAAACATAAAGGTTGAACTATGAGACACTTTTTAACACTAAAAGATTATACAAAAGAAGAGATTCTAGAAATTCTAGAACTTGCTTCAAAGATTAAACTTGAAACTAAAAATAAAGTATTTAAAGATTATATGCCAAAACAAACACTTGGAATGATATTTGAAAAAAGTAGTACAAGAACAAGAGTTAGTTTTGAAACTGGTATTTATCAATTAGGTGGAGTAGGATTATTTTTATCTTCGAATGATATTCAACTTGGACGTGGTGAGCCTATGAGCGATACATCAAGAGTTATATCAAGAATGGTAGATATGGTAATGATTAGAACATTTGAACAAACAAAGATTAATGAATTTGCCAAACACTCTAAAGTTCCTGTTATAAATGGTTTAACAAATGAATACCACCCTGTACAACTAATGGCAGATTATATGACTATACAAGAAGCAGGTCTTGAAAAAGACTTAGTAGTAGCTTACGTTGGAGACGGTAATAATTTAGCACACTCATGGTTAATGCTAGCGTCGAAACTTGGATTTGAACTTAGAATTGCAACTCCAAAAGGTTATGAAGTACAACAAAATATCTTAGATGATGCAAAAGAATTTGCAAAAGAATCAGGTGCAAAAATTATTATTGGAAATGATCCTATTGATGCAATTGAAGGTTCAACTGTTGTTACGACTGATACTTGGGTATCAATGGGTCAAGAAGATGAAAAAGAAAAAAGATTAAAAGATTTTGACGGATATATTGTAGATAATAAAATGATGTCAAGAGCAAAAGAAAATGCCATTTTCTTACACTGTTTACCTGCATATCGAGGATATGAAGTTAGTGAAGAAGTTATAGAAAGTGAACAAAGTTTAGTTTTTCAAGAGGCTGAAAATAGATTACATGCTCAAAAAGGTGTAATGGTTTGGTTAGATAGACAACTTAAAAAATAGAAAGTAAATAAAATGATTGATTTTAAAAAATTTGAAAAATATTCGAAACCTGGACCTAGATATACGTCGTATCCAACAGCACCTGAATTTAGTGAAGAATTTTCACAAAAAGATTTAATTGGTTACTTTGATGCTCAAGATGATAGCAGAAATCTATCACTTTATATTCACCTTCCTTTTTGTAGAAGTGCCTGTTACTTTTGCGGATGTAATGTAATATTTACGTCAAAAGATGATAAGAAAGTAAAATATCTTGTATATTTGAAAAAAGAGTTAGATTTACTAAAAAAAGTATTAAATACTTCAAGAAAAGTAACTCAAATGCATTTTGGTGGAGGAACACCTACATATTTTACTGCTGAACAATTAGATGAAGTAATAACTATGATTAAAGATGTTTTCCCGAACTTTAGTGAGGATGCAGAAGTTTCATGTGAAGTTGATCCAAGATTTTTCACAAAAGAACATATGGATGTTTTGAAAAAAGGTGGATGTAATCGTCTTAGTTTTGGAGTTCAAGATTTAAATGAAGAAGTTCAAAAAACTATTCATAGAATTCAACCTTATGAAACAACACAGAATGTTATGCAAATTGCAAGAGATGCAGGAATTAATTCAATAAATATTGACTTAATTTATGGACTTCCTCATCAAACAAAGAAAACATTCCATGAAACAGTAAAACAAGTTTTAACATTAGATCCAGATAGACTTGCAGTATTTAATTATGCTCATGTTCCATGGCTTATGAAAACTATGAGAAAATTTGATGAGACAACTTTTGCACCACCATCTGAAAAATTAGAAATTTTAAAAGATACAATTGAATTCTTTACTTCTAATGGATATAACATGGTTGGAATGGATCATTTTGCAAAACCAGAAGATGAACTATTTAAAGCAATTGAAAAAGGCGAGTTACATAGAAACTTCCAAGGTTATACAACAAAAGGTGGCTCTGATTTAATTGGAATTGGTGTTACATCTATTGGTAATGGTGTTGATTATTATGCTCAAAATTTTAAAGATTTAAAGCAATATGAAGAGTCATTAGATAATGGTGATTTACCAATATTCAAGGGTTATAGATTAAGTGAAGATGATGTATTAAGACAATTTGTAATTATGGAACTTATGAGTAATTTTTGTTTAAATATTCCAAGAGTGGAAAAAGAGTTTAATATTAATTTTAATGAATATTTTAAAGATGACTTAAAAGAATTAGATGAGTTCATTGAAGCAGACTTAGTTTCAATTAATGATGATAAAATTCAAGTTTCACAAACAGGAACAATGTTAATTAGAAATATCTGTATGCCTTTTGATGCATACCTTAAAAAAGTTCCTGAAAATAAAAGAAGGTTTAGTAAAACAATATAATGAATATACTTGATAAATTTGATTATGAAGAGATTAGTGACGATTGTGTAAAATGTGGTAAATGTAAGCCTGTCTGTACGATTTTTAATATAAATCAAGATGAAGCAACATCTCCTAGAGGGTTTATTGACCTTTTAGGTGCATATAAAAGAGATGAATTAGAACTTGATCAAAATGCGAAAGATATTTTTGAGTCTTGTTTTTTATGTACAAACTGTGTTGAAGTTTGTCCTAATGATTTACCAACTGATATGATTATTGAGCAAGTTAGAGCAGATATTGCTCAAAAATTTGGTATTGCTTGGTATAAAAGATTGTTCTTCTGGTTATTAAGACATAGAAAAACAATGGATATGATGTCACGTTTAGGATGGATGTTCCAAACATGTGCATTAAAAATTGATAAAAAGAAACAATCTGGCCTTCCAAGATTTTCTTTACCAATTGTAAAAAAAGATAGAACTTTACCATTTGCAGATATGAGAAGTTTTTTAAATAAATACCCTCAAAATATCTTTGCTAAAAACAAAAAAGAAGATGAAACTAAGAAAAATAAAGTTGCAATTTTTATTGGATGTATGAGTAATTATACGTATACTAATACTGGTGATTCTTTAGTGAAAATTCTTAAAAAACTTGAACTTGATATTTTTATTCCTAAAAAACAACTATGTTGTGGAGCGCCTGCATATTTTACAGGTGATTTTGATACAGTTGATTATTTAGCTAAAAAGAACATTGAATATTTTGAAACATGGATAAATGATGTAGATGCAGTTATTATTCCTGAAGCTACCTGTTCTGCAATGATTAATCAAGATTGGGCACATTATTTTCATGACCAGCCTGAGTGGAAAAAAAGATCAGAAATCTTATCTAAGAAAATTTTTATGGCTACAAAATGGCTTGAAAATAATACAGATTTAAAACAATTACTTGCAAAATCTGATAAAAAAATGAATGATGTAATAACATATCATGATCCTTGTCATGCTAAAAAAATGCAAGGTGTATGGGAAGAACCAAGAGAACTTTTAAAACAAAACTATGTACTTACTGAAATGAGTGATTCAAATAGATGTTGTGGTTTTGGTGGTGTTACTATGCAAACTGAAAAATATGAATATGCAAAAGCAGCAGGCCTTCCAAAAGCAGCAATGATTAAAGAGACTAAAGCACAAATCGTTAGTGCTGAGTGTTCAGCATGTAGAATGCAAATAACAAACTCTTTACATCAAGCAGATGTGGATGTTCAATTTAAAAATCCAATTGAATTAATTGCAGAAGCATTAGAATAGGTTATTAATGGAATTTTGGCAAAATATATATTCAAACTTTGATCCAGTAGCTTTTAATATAGGTTCTATTGCTGTACATTGGTATGGGATAATGTATGCATTAGCCCTACTCTCTGCTATATTCGTGGCAAAATGGCTTATTAAACATGATAAAATTCCTATTTCAAATGATTTATTTGATTCATATATATGGTGGGCTGAAATTGGCGTAATTTTAGGTGCTAGAATAGGATATATACTGTTTTACGATACACATACAATGTATTATGTAACTCATCCTTGGCAGATTTTTAATCCCTTTATAAATGGTGAATATGCAGGAATTTCGGGAATGAGTTACCATGGTGCTTTTATTGGTTTTTTAATTGCATCAATTTTATTTTGTAGAAAAAACAAAGTCTCTTTTTGGTTTTTAGCTGATATTTCAGTTCTTGGTATATCTGCAGGTTATGTTTTTGGAAGAATAGGAAACTTCTTCAATCAAGAGCTTATAGGACGTGAAACAGATGTACCTTGGGGAATACTAATAAATGATAAACTTAGACACCCTTCTCAGTTATATGAGGCTTTTCTAGAAGGTATTTTAATTTTTATAATACTATTTGCAATAAGAAAAAGAAAATCTTTTGATGGACAGCTTGCAATATTCTATGGTATCTTATATTCTATAGCAAGAATTACTGCTGAATTCTTTAGAGAACCTGATATACAACTAGGTTTTTTATATGGAGGATGGTTAACTATGGGAATGTTAATTTCAGGAATATTTGCTATTCTAAGTATAGCAATGTTATTTGTAATAAATAAAAATAAAAATACTATCTAACAGTTATTCTTCCAAACTGTTTTTCATAGGCTTCGATTAAATCATCTAAGTCTTTGATTTTATTTCTATATTCATCGATATATCCTTGAAGAGTCATAATTGCTTCTTGAGATTTTAATAATTTATCACTCATAACAATATTTCTTTTTTTGAATTTAGTGTATTCTTCAACTGCTACTTTAGCTGTGTTATGAAGTTTTTCTATTCTACCTTGATATCCAATTTGAAGTTCATCTATCTTCTCAGTAGCATCTTTTAGCTTCTTTTCTAAAGATAATATTCTACCTTTATCGTCAGAGTGCTTTGTTCTTAACAACTTTATTTGTTCATTGAGATCATGAACAAATTTTGCAACTTGTTCGTCTTTTTGTAATTTTGCAATCTGTAAAGTGTCATCAAATTTATCTTGTAAATTTTTCTCATATTTTACTTGATTACTTTTTTGTTGCAAAATGTATTTTTTTAATTTATGTTTTTCTTCTTCTTGTTCTGTAATTAAAAATCTACTCGCAACATATTTTTCTATATTTCCATCACTATCTAAAATAGGGAAGATAGTAGACCTAACGTAATAATCTGAACCATCTTTAGCACGATTTTTGAGCTTACCTCTCCAAGTACCTTTATTTTGAATTGTATTCCATACTTCTTCATATATCTTTGGTGAAATATCAGGATGTCTTACAATATTATGATTAGCTCCAATAAGCTCTTCTTTAGTATACCCTGAGACTTCACAAAAAATATCATTTGCATAAGTAATAAAACCTTTTAAATCCGTTTCACTTACAAGGTTTTCCAAGTCTAAAATCTCTTTATAAATATGTAACTCATTTTGTTGTTTTGATACTAGTTTCTGATTAAAATTATCTTGTAATATTCTATCTAGAATTTTAAGGGTAGTGTTTAATTGCATTGGCTTTACAATGTAATCAGTAACCTTTAGTTTTATAGCTTTTACTAATTGAGAAATATCATTAAATGCAGTAACAACTAAAACAGGAATTTCAAAATCTTGCTTTCTAACTTCTGCCATAAATCTTATACCATCCATATTTGGCATATTTATATCTGTTAGTATTATATTGATTTCATTTTTCTTGCTATTGTAAATGTCAAGGCCTATTTGTCCATCTTCACCAACATAGACCTTTTTAAAGATTTTTTCAAAAATTGATTGAGTTTCTTTACGTATTATTTCATCATCTTCTAAGTATAGAAGAGTTGATTCCTTAAGAATACTATTCTTAAAGTCGGGTTTTTCAGTTTGATTCAACGTACCCATATTCAACTGCTAATTCATCGATTTTCTTTTGTAATAAATCAATTCTCCAACCATGTCTATTAGCAAAGTTTTCAATTTCAACTTCTCTTTGTTCCGGTGTACAGAATATAAAAATTCTTTTTAAAAATGGTCGTGGGACCTGTATTGCAATTAATTGAAAATAGTTTTCTTTACAACTTCTAGAGCAAAATGCTTTACTCATGGCTATTTTCTTACCACAGTATGGACAATGTGACATATATTATTTCCCCTCTTTTAATGTTAATTTATAAAATTTTGCATTTGTTACGTCTTGTAAAAACTTAGGATCAACATCATGAAGTGCTATTATATCCACTTCGTTCTCACCCATTATCCAGCCTTTTCCTGTATCAATAACTTTTTGTTCTTCAAATAGTAGTATTAGTTCTTCTTTTGATACAATTTTTTCTTCCATAATTAAAGTATAGACGAATTACTTTTGTAACTCATCTATTATATAACCTTTGTTTGAATGATTTTTTATAATTTCATAGTAAGTTTTTTGTCTAATCTTATTTACAATATTTCTCATCGTATAAATTGACATATTCTTACCTTTCCAAACGACACTCTTAATAATATCATAATCAGTAATGTCGCCTTTTCTAGCAATTAAAAGTTTTAAGAAACCTTTTTCAAGTCTAGTGAAATCAATAAGAGTTCCACCTGCTTTAAAAAATTGATCTCTATATTCATCAAAATAAATTCCCTCTTGGAATTCAATTTTATCACCTCTTTTTGTTTGATTAAGACACATAATTACTGCTAATTTTATATCTTTAGCTCTTAAAGGCTTCGTTAAAAAAGTATAAGCACTACTATTAATTGCAGTTACAATATCGTCATTACTATCTTTATCTGAAATAACAATTTTAGGTAAAGTTGGTGCTGCTTGTGAAATATTTGTACATACTTCATCAAAATCTTTTGCATCAACTGCTGTATCAATAATTACCATGTCATAATTATTTTCATCTATTAAAGAAATAGCTTCGCTTGAGCTTTGAACTAAAGTAAGTTCTTTGAAATAGTCATCAAACTCAGATTCAATAGTTTTCTTTACTTCTGCATCACTACTAACAAAAAGTAATTTTGCATTATAAAGTTTTCTAATATTTTTTAATGTTTTTAGCATGATATTCTCTCTGTCTCTTATACACATCTCCGAGGCCACGAGACCAGAGAGGATCTCGTATGCCGTCTTCTGCTTGAAAAAAA
>CAJXPH010000029.1 GCA_913057765.1 uncultured Campylobacteraceae bacterium | reverse complement strand
ACGAGATCCTCTCTGGTCTCGTGGGCTCGGAGATGTGTATAAGAGACAGACCTAGTCTTATAAAAATAATAAAGATAATAAATGAATCATTATTCTTATGAATAATCATTCATTTATAAGCTGTGTTTATAAAATATCATGCTAAAATTATATTATTAACTTATAATACTAAGTAGATATTAAGAAGGAGAAAAAATGCAAGTTGAGATTTCCAGAAGAAAATTTTTGCAAGGTACAGTTGCTTTATCTGTTATCGCTGCTTCAACTTCGGCACTTTCTAACACAAAATCGCAGAATGATAAAAAAACATTTGGAACAACAAAAACATCAGATAATAAAAATGAAATAAAAATTGTTCCAACTTTATGTGAAATGTGTGTAAATAAGTGTGCAGCTTATGCAAGAGTTGAAAATAATGTTGTAACTAAGTTAGACCCAAATCCTCATTTTCCAAAATCACAAAATATGTTATGTGCTAGAGGAAATGCAGGGATCCAAGCTCTATATGATCCTGATAGACTTAAGTACCCACTAATAAGAGTCGGGGAAAGAGGTGATGGTAAATATAAAAGAGTAACTTGGGATGAGGCTTATAGCTTTATTAGTGAAAAAATGACTAAGATATTAGAAGAAGAAAAAGACAATAGATCTTGTATAGGATACTGTGCAGGAGAGGGTATGGCAGAACATACTTATAAAACATTTATGCAAGATAAGTTTGGTTCATCAAATTTTGTAAATCATGCATCTATTTGCTTACAAACAACAGTTTCTGGATATGCACTAACAATAGGTGGATATGGGCAGGCTGATTTAGAAAATTCAGAATATATTATTATGGCAGGGGCAAATAGAGCAGAAGCAATAGTTACACCTGATACGATGGATTTATTTAAAAGAACAAAAAGAAGAGGTGCTAAACTTATAGTTATTGACCCTAGGTTTACAAATACAGCTGCACATGCAGACGAGTGGTTACCTGTAGAAGTGGGTACTGATTTAGCACTTGTTTTAGCACTAACTTACGTGGTATTAACAGAAGAACTTTATAACAAAAAATTTGTTGCATTAAATATGAATGGTTTTGAAGAATATAAAGAACATATTATAAGTAGTAATTATACTCCCCAATGGGCAGAAAAAATAACTGGAATAAAAGTTTCTAAAATTAAAAAGATTGCTAGAGACTTTATGCATCATGCTCCAAAAGCTATATATTATCAAGGTAGAAGATCTGCATGGAGTAAACAAGATTTCCAACTTAGACGTGCCCAAGCAATATTTACAGCACTTGGTGGTGGAATTGATAAAGAAGGTGGAATTATATTTGGTAAAAAACTTCCATTAGGTTCTCATTCTGTAAATGCTCCTCTTTACGCAAATGCAGAAGGAAGAATTGAAAAAGATGCTGCTGCAATTATTGGAGGAAGTGGTTCTTGGATTGCATGGAGAAATAAAATTATTGAAAATAAATCACCATATCCAATAAGAGGGATGTTTGTTTATAAACAAAATCCGATGTTAAGTGTTCCAAATGTAAAAAAAACTAGACAAATGCTAGAAAAAATGGATTTAGTAGTTGTAATAGATACGATGCCAAGTGATACTGCAATGATGGCAGATGTGATTTTACCAGAGTGTACATATTTAGAAAGAGAAGATCCTGTTAAATCATTTGGTGGAGCACAACCATCTATTGCACTTAGACAAGCTGTAACAAAACCAATGTATGAAACAAAACCAGTAATTGAAATCATGCATGGTTTAGGTTCTAAAATGGCAAAACCATTATGGGAAGTTACAAAAAAATATGATGAAGATGTTCAAGAAGAGATTGAAGGAAAATCAAAAACTGAAATAGAAGCTTATTATAAAGAAAATGGTTTTGATCTAGGAGATGACTTTGCAGATACTCAAGAAAAGATAAATAGACATATGGTTGAAGAAGTTTATGGTGAAGAAGCTTGGAAAACCCTAAGAGAAAAAGGTGTTTACTATTTAAATATGGAAAAATACTTTAAAAAACTATCTTCAAATGAATACCAATGGTATCCAAGAGACAGAAGATTTTACTCTGTAGTTAGAGGAGAATTTAAATCTGATGTTTTCCATGATACTTGTGTAAATGAAAAAGAAATTGCAGTACTTAAAAAACAATTTAAAACACCAACTGGAAAAGTTGAATGTGTATTAAATAACTTAACTAAAAAAGGTGTTGATTCTATGCCAAAATGGCGAGATGAAATGTATAAAGCTACTCCAAAAGGTAAATTTAAATTTATTACTGGACGACATGGCCAGTTTACTCAAAATGCCACGTCTAATAATGCAATGTTATTAGATTTAATGCCAGAAAACTATCTGTGGATTAATAAAAGAATTGCAAAAGATAGAGGTATTGAGTTTGGTGATACAGTTGAAGTTGAAAGTAATGTAGGAAAAATTCAAATAAAAGCATATCCAACAGAGAAGATTGGATTTAATACTTTATTCTTTATCCATGGGTTTGGTTCTACTTCGGAGGATTTAACTCTTGGTGTTGGTAATGGAGCTGCGGATAATATGATTATTGATGATGTTATTGAACCTGTATTTGGAAGTGCAGCGATGCATGAAACAATTGTTGATGTAAGGAAGGTGTAATTATGGCTAGATATGCGATGGTTCTAGATTATAAAAATTGTATTAACTGTAAAGCTTGTGAAACAGCTTGTAAAGAAGAAAATGGAATTTTACTAGGAGCCGATAACCACAGAATATGGGTAGGAACTAAAGAAATAGAGGGAGAATTTCCTTTTTTAAATATTGCCTCAAATAATTTTTTACCTAGTCAATGTCAACAATGTGCAAATGCACCTTGTCAAGAAGTTTGTCCTACAAATGCAACATATTATGATGAAAATAGTGTAGTAAGAGTTGATCCTGAAAAATGTATTTTATGTTCTTACTGTATGACCGCATGTCCTTATGATGCAAGATATGTTGATGATAGAACAAAAACAGTAGATAAGTGTAACTTCTGTGCAGATACAAGAATTGCAAGAGGTGAAACTACAACTGCTTGTCAAAATACTTGTCCAACAAAAGTAAGAATTTTTGGGGATTTAGATGATCCTAATAGTGAAATATCTGAAGTTCTAAGAACTAGAGATCATTTTACATTGAAATCACATCTAGGAACAGACCCTAGATTGTTTTATTTAACATAAGGAGAGATGTTATGAATTTAAAATCAATTATTCCAATGAAAGACATCTCTTTAAAAGATTTGTTTACATTTAATAAAAGTTTTTCTAATGTGACTATGGCAATATTAACAATTGGCTTAGTAGCATTCTTTTTAGCCGGTACAATAATGTATCTTATAGATGGACATCATGCGTATAACATAACAAGAGAACATCCTTGGGGATTAATCATTGCTATGTATGTATTCTTTGTTGTTTCAAGTACAGGGCTTTGTATTATGTCTTCAATTGGACATGTATTTGGTATAAAAGAATTTGAGATAATTGGGAAACGAGCAATCATTGGTGCAATTATTACTATATCAACAGGTTTTATAGTAATTGCATTAGAAATTGGACATCCCGTTACAATGATAATATATAATATCTTGACGCCTAATTTTTTATCTGCAATTTGGTGGATGGGAACACTTTATGGTGCTTATTTAGTATTTATTATATTTGAATTTATTTTTTTAGTAAGAGAAAATCATAAATGGTCTAAGTTTTTTGGATTAGGTGGCTTATTAGTTGGTCTTGCCGCACATAGTAATTTAGGTGCAGTTTTTGGATTTTTAATAGCTCGACCTATTGCAAATGGAGTATTTTTCCCAATATATTTTATACTTTCAGCAATGATTACAGGTTCATATTTACTATTTTTAATGTATGGATTTAGATACAAAATGGATTTTCCAGAAGAAGTAAAAGCTATGCTTACAAAGTTAGCAAAAATCTTAGGACTTTTATTAGCTATTTTAATGTTTTTTGAAATTTGGAGAATGTTAACTGCCGTTTATGGTGGAATGCCTGGACGAGCTGATGCTGCATGGCATATACTCGGAAGTTCTAATTTCTTAATAGGTGAGGTATTATTAGGAATGGTTATTCCCTTTGTTGTAATTTTAGTGAGCAAAGGAAAAAATATAAAAGGGATGGTTTGGGCATCTATTTTAGGCATGATTGGTATTTTCTTTATGCGATATGATTTAGTTCATGATACGCAGTTAATGCCTCTTCAATTGCTTAAGCTTAGAGAGTATCAATTGCCTCCAACTTTTATAGAATATTTCCCATCATTTGCTGAAATTGGTGTTTCAATTGGTGGAATAGGTGTGTGCTTTGTAATGTATTACTTAGCAGATAAGTTTTTTGAATTAGATCATAATAAAAAGGATATATAGTGAAAACAAAAATGATTTTAAAAAGTTTAGTAGTTCTTGGTTTGTTAAGTACTGGTGCGTTAGCTAATGATCCAGGAATGTTGACAAAACCTAGTCCAAAAGTACAAGGTATGATTGACAAATTTAATTTAAAAGTTGTTGATTATAAATATGCAAAAGGAAAAGTTGCTAAAGGAACTAGAAATGGTGCAAAAGCATTGTTTATTGATGCAAGGCCAAATAAGAAATATAAAGGTGGAACGATCCCTTCATCTTTAAATATTCCAGATACGGAATATTCTAAATATGTAGGACAGTTAAAAGATGTTAAGAAAAACAAAGAGATAATTGTTTATTGTGGTGGATGGAAATGTGGTAAATCTCCAAAAGTTGCAAATATGCTTAAAAAAGATGGTTTTACAAATGTAAAACTTTATCAAGCAGGTGAACCTGAATGGAAGAAAAAAAGTTATAGAGAAGTTGATTTAGCAGTTGTTAAGGGTGCTCAAGCTAAAAACGCAGCTGTAATTATTGATGCAAGACCATATAAAATGTTCTTAAAAGAAACAATTCCTGGTGCAGTTTCTATTCCAGATACTCAAATGGATAAGTTAAAAGGTAGATTTCCTGTTTCTCAAATTGAAAAAGTTATTACATTTTGTGGTGGGTATAAATGTGGAAAATCTCATAAAGTTGCAAAAAAACTATTATCTTTAGGTTATAAAGATGTTTCAGTATTTGCAGCGGGAATGCCAGCTTGGAAGAAAGCAGGGTTAGCAACTACAAAAAGTGCATCAAAAATGATGAAAAAAGAAGCACCTGCAAAACCTACAATGAGTAAAAATGGTTTAAAACTTGGCCCTGATGAAGGAAGTGTAGATGGATATTGGTTTGATAAATTAATTAAAGCAAACAAAGTTCCATCGTATGTACAAATTGTAGATGTTACAAGCCCTGAAGAGTTTAAATCAGGACACTTAAAAGGTGCAATAAATATTCCTGCTGAGCCTTTAAAAGCAAATGCATTATATGCAAAATTGCCAAAAGGTAAAACAATAGTATTTAACTGTACTGCTGGTGGTAGATCAATTGAAGCTTGGCAAAAAATAAAAGATGCCAAACTTGATGTAAGTGAAATTTATTACTTTGATGCCAATATAGATTGTAAAGGTAACGATTGTAAAATAGAGGTTAATGAGCCTATAGAATAACGTTATTGTTTAGTAGTTTACAAGATATTATATCTTGTAAACTACTAAAATTTCTCAATAATCGTTCTTGTAGCATCTAAGTAGTTTATTTTATTTTCATTAATATTATCAATTAACATTGCTCCATTTAAACTAGACAATATTACTTTTGCAAAAACTGCATCTTTTTTTAATAAAAGAAGATTTTGTTTAATCCACTCTTCAAGATGATTGAAAAATTCTATTACTAAATCTTTTGTATCTTTGTTTAAATTATCATTTTCTGTAACAATCATTCCACAAAGACATAGTTTCTCATCACGTATAGTAGCTTCGTATAAATCAATTAATTTATTTAACCTTTCTTTTGGGTCAGAAGTTTTTTCATTTATCTCATCTAAATAGATAAAGAACTGTTCGCTGTATGCTTTAACTAACTCTGTCATCAAGACATCTTTACTTTTAAAGTGATACATCACTGATGAAGATTTTATATCAACTGCTTTTCCTAGTTCTCTAATTGTTAATTTATGAATTCCAGATTTTTGTATTGTATTTATTGCATGTTTTATTAATTTTTCTCTTATATCACTCATCTCTTGCCTTTTAACTAACATGTGTTAGATTTAAGAATTATAGGGTATTAAATTTAAGCTAAACTTAATCTAACAGGTGTTAGACTTCTTTTACCTAACAAGTGTTAGGTAGGTTAGATAAAATTAATATAAAAGGATAAAAAATGAATAATATAAACTCTGCACTAATAATTGGAGGAAGTTCAGGAATGGGTCTGGCTACTGCAATGAAATTAATTAATAGAGGTATCAGCGTTACTATAGTTGGACGAGATTTAAAGAAACTTGAAGAGGCCAAGACTTTGTTTGGAGAGAATTCAAATACTCTTCAACATGATTTATATGATAAAGATTGTTTAAATAAATTAATAGAAGTAATTAACAATAATCAATCGCAGATTAAATATCTAGTAAATGCAGCAGGATATTTCAATCCAAAAGCATTTCTAGATCAAGAAGCTAATGATTATGATGCATATATGGATATTAATAAAGCAATCTTCTTTATATCTCAAGCAGTTGCTTCAAATATGAAAAAATATGATGGAGGAAATATTGTACACATTGGTTCGATGTGGGCAAAACAAGCTATAAAAGCTACACCATCATCTTCTTACTCTATGGCAAAAGCTGGATTACATTCATTAACTCAACATATGGCAATGGAACTAGCCGAATTTAATATTCGTGTAAATGCTGTATCTCCTGCAGTTGTTGAAACTTCGATTTATGGTGCATTTATTGAACCAACTGAAATTCATAATGCATTACAAGGATTTAATGATTTTCATCCAATTGGGAGAATAGGGCAAGTTGATGATGTTGCTTCTTCAATAGACTTTCTATTATCAGACGATACATCATGGGTGACAGGTGCTATCTGGGATGTAGATGGTGGAGTTATTGCTGGACGAAATTAATTTTTAAAAGCTATAATAAAAAAACTGAAATATGTTTTTAAATGAATGAGAGTTAACATGAATAGTAATTATGAAAAAAGAGTTTCACTTGATACTACAACTTTAGAATGGAAAGAGACCGAACACAAAAATGTTTATAAAAAGGTTTTTTCTTCAAAAATAGAAGAAGAAACAGCTTTAGTAAAAATAGAAGAAAATGGTATTCTAAATGAGAAAACAAAGATAAATAGTGTAGAAATATTTGTTTTAGAAGGTATATATATTAATGAATTTGGAGAATTTACTAATGGTACTTATCTTCGTTTGCCAAAAGAAGATGAATCCTTAGTTAAAACAACTGTTGGATGTATAATCTTCCGAAAAACAAACTATTTTGATGATGAGCAACAAGTGATTATAGATACACAATCAGCACAATGGTTAGAAGGACAAGGAAATTTAGAAGTACTGCCTTTGCATGAACAAACAGCTTTAGTTAAATGGCCTAAAAATGAAAGATTTCTTCCTCATAAACATTGGGGTGGTGAAGAAATATTTGTACTAAAAGGTATTTTCAGGGATGAACATGGGAAATATCCAGAAGGGCATTGGTTAAGAAGTCCTCATTTGAGTGAGCATTTCCCTTTTGTAGAAGATGAAACAATCATTTGGGTTAAAACTGGACATTTATAGACATAAAAAAAGGGTTTGAAAATTAATTCAAACCCTTTTATTTATTTAGCAAATTTATTAAAATTATGCTGCTAATGCTTCTTTAGATTTTACAACTAATGATGTAAATGCTTCAAAGTCATTCATAGCCATATCAGCTAAGATTTTTCTATCTAATTCAATGTTCGCTAATTTCATACCGTTCATGAATCTAGAATAGTTGATATCATTTAATCTGCATGCAGCATTGATTCTGATGATCCAAAGTTTTCTAATATCTCTTTTCTTTTGTCTTCTATCTCTATAAGCGTAAACCATAGAATGTTCTAATTGTTCTTTCGCTTTTCTGAAATGTTTACTTCTACCACTAAAAAATCCTCTAGCAGCTTTTAAAACTTTCTTATGTCTTCTTCTTCTAACTACACCAGTTTTTACTCTAGGCATGTGTTTCCTTTCTTTACCGTATCTTTTAAATAGGTGTCGATTTTATATAATCGAACTTGTCCACAAAACTGTGGAGGGACAATATAATTAACTGAAATTAGTTAATTATGCTAAACAAAGCATTCTTTTTACTCTTGTAGCATCTACTGCTGCAACAGTTTTAGGTCCTCTTAGAGAAGTTTTTCTCTTTTGAGTCATCTTAGTTAAGATGTGGCTTCTGAATGCTGATCCTCTTTTAATAGAACCGTTTTTCTTTACTTTAAATCTTTTTAAAGCACCACTTACAGATTTCATCTTTGGCATAGTGGAGTCCTTTCTAATAAATTTGCATTTTCAATAATGTGAAAAAGTTTGAGATTTTACTTAAATTTAGCTTTAAGTCTAATTAAATAGCTATTAGGAGCAGAAAAAGAGAGAGTAGAGTCTCTTTTTCTTATTTATATTAGTTTTTATGGTGTTCGTTTTTTGGGAAAACGTACATATTTACAAAACGTCCTTCTTGTTTAGGATTCGCTTCTTTTACTCCAACTTCTTCAAGCATTGGCCAAACTCGGTTAAGTACTTCAGCTCCAGCTTGAGGATGAGCCATTTCTCTACCTTTTAAGAATACTCTACATTTTACATGGTATCCTTTTTGAAGGAATTCAATAGCATGTTTTACTTTATAATTAATATCATTGTCTGCAATTTTAACAGAGAATTTAACTTCTTTAACTACGATAACTTTTTGATTTTTTCTTGCTTCTTTTTTCTTTTTTTCTTGTTGATATCTGAATTTACTATAATCCATAATCTTAGCAACAGGTGGTTTACCATCTGGAGCAATAAGAACTAAATCTAATCCTAAATCATCTGCTGTTTGTTGTGCATCTCTTGTTGGAATAATTCCATAGTTCGTTCCATCATCACCTGTACATCTTACTTCACTTGCTCTAATGTCATCATTCATTATTACGTTGTCTTTTTTATTGTCTCTACTCAAATCTTACTCCCTTTTTGTATGTCATTTAATAGTGTAAAGAATTCTTCTTTACTCATATTTGATTGTTCTCTTTTTCTTCTATCTCTAAGTGCAATTGTTTGGTTTGCAACTTCCTCGTCACCAACAACAACTATCATTGGTACTCTTTGTTTTTCAGCCATTCTAATTCTTTTATTTAATGATTCATTCATATCAAAGATTTTAGAATCCATTTCATTTTCTAGAAGTTCTCTTCGTAACTCTTTTGCATAAGCAACATGAGGCTCTGCAATTGGTACAAAAATTACTTGTGTTGGAGCAATTGCAAATGGAAACTCTCCAGCACAGTGTTCAGTTAGGATACCAATAAATCTTTCGAAAGAACCAAGTATAGCTCTATGAATCATAACTGGTTGTTCTTTCTCCCCTTTATCATTGATGTATTCCATCTCAAATGATGTAGGTAAGTTCATATCAACTTGAATAGTACCACATTGCCATTTTCTTCCAATAGCATCTAGAATTTTAATATCGATTTTTGGACCATAAAATGCTCCTCCACCTTCATCAATTCCATAAGCTAAGTTTTCTGAATCTAATGCATCCATAATACTTTTTGTTGTTGTTTCCCAGAATTCATCTGAGCCAATAGCTTTTTTAGGTCTTGTTGAAACTTCCATTTCATATTTAAAATCAAAAACTTTCATAAGAGAGTCAACAAACTCTAAAACATCAATGATTTCATTTTTTACTTGAGAAGGAAGACAGAAAATATGTGCATCATCTTGAGTAAATTCTCTTACTCTAAATAATCCATGCATAGCTCCACTAAGTTCATGTCTATGTACTACACCATATTCAAAGAATTTCTTTGGTAAATCTTTATATGAAACTAAATCATTTTTAAAGATTTGAATATGTCCAACACAGTTCATTGGTTTGATACCATATTCCTGCTCATCAATAGTTGTAAAGTACATATTTTCTTTATAGTTTGCATAGTGACCTGATTTAACCCATTGGTTCGCTTTTAAAATCTCTGGACCACGTACAGGTTCATAATCTCTAATTCTATGTGCTTTGTATAGAAGTTTTTCTAATTTACCTCTAAGTCTTGCCCCATTTGGAAGCCATAATGGAAGTCCTGCTCCAATATCTTCATTAAATGCGAATAATTCAAGTTCTGTTCCAAGTTTTCTATGATCTCTTTTTTTAGCTTCTGCAAGCATTTTCACGTAGTCGTTTAGTTCTTTCTTATCAAAGAAGGCAATACCATAGATTCTAGTAATCATTTCATTTTCTTCATCACCACCAAGATATGCTCCCGCAACTCTTATTAGTTTAAATGCTCTAATCATTCTAGTATTTGGTAAGTGAGGCCCTCTACATAAATCTTCGAAGTCACCTTGCTTATACATAGTTAATGTATCGTCGGTAATATTTTGTAAAACAGCTTGTTTTAATTCATCATCTGCAAATTTCTCTAAGATTTCGGTTCTAGTTGCTTCGTATCTTTCAATAGGAAGTTTCCTATTCGCTATCTCTTTCATCTTTTTTTCAATAGTAATTAAATCGTCATCAGAGATTTTTTCTTCTACTTTGAAATCATAGTAAAAACCTTCTTTTATAACAGGTCCTACGAAAAATTTTGCTTTAGGATATAACTCTTTAATAGCTTGTGCCATCATATGAGCACATGAGTGTCTAAGTATTTCTATCGACTCAGGCGAATTATCAGCTTTAACAGCATCTCCTTGGATGTTTAAAGCTTCAGCAGTCTGAAGGTCATAGATTTGACCATCATTTAATACACCAATTAGTTCCAATAATTTCCTTTATAGTATAAGTTTTTTTAAAAAATTCATTTATTTTATCAAAAACGCACTTAAATTTAAGGATAGGTGTTATTTTTTAATTTAATTTTGTTAAAATGTGTAATGATTTTAAACTTATCAAAAATAAAAACAGAAGCCTTACTACTATTTTGTAAAGATTTGATTGCATCTTATAAAGATAAAGATGAAAAAATATTTGATGTGGATGATCAAACAAATGATTATATAGATGAAATATCAAATGCAATGTATAAACAGATGAAAAATGTAACTTTTCCCAATGAGTATTACATTGAGAATAGTAAACATTATAGAATCAAAGCTGTTTTGCAAGCATATAATTTTATCAATAAAGAATTGACAAAAGAATTTGAACAAAATGAGAGTACCGGAAAACTTTTTAACCCTGCAATGCTTTATTTCTCACTTCTTGCAGTTTGGTTTAAAGAACTAGACAAAGAGAGTAGATCAAAAGAGTATATTTATTTTACTATTTATCCTTATTCAAATGTTTATGACAAATTGTTAGTTAATGTAAAAGATGAAGAGTTTAAAAAATTAAATATTTCAATGATTGAGATTGCAGAAAAAATAATTTATAGATTAGATAGAGTATCATTTAAATAAAAAGAGGGAAAACCTCTTTTTATTTTTTTGTTAACTTATAGATTAAAATCTATATCTCATGTAAGCTGTAATATTTTGTGCTTCTTGAACTGCAGTTCCTGCATTTGGATTTGAGAAGTCCATAGGTGTTCCATAATCTCCAAAGAATCCATTACTTCCAGTATAGTCATAATCAATTTTTGTAAATCTAAGTGAAGTAGATAAAGCTTTTGTAAGTGGTTTATTATAATAAACTTCCCATGCTGTACCACGTGCAGCGATTTTCGAACCAATTGCTGAATCTTCACCATAACTTATTGATCTCCAGTATTTAGAACCTTTATTCCATTCAACTCCAAATCGTCCATTATCCGTAAATCCATCAGGCATATTCAATCCAACCCAATAAGAATGTCCAGTTTGAGATTCTGCTGAACCTAACATCATTTCATTATTATTTGGATCAGTTTTACTCATTGCATATGATGCAAAGAAAATTGAATCATCTAAGAAATCAGAAATACCATCACCCAATCCATCTGCTTTAAACATAGCAGTAAAAAATTGGATATCTCCGAATTCGTAAAACTTACCATTTTCATCTGCTGTAAATTGGTCTCCATCTCTATTTTTATTACCAATTAAATTCCATGCTTTTGCATAATTCATATGAACAGAATATTGTCCATTATCATATGGTACAAAAATAACTCCTGCCATATCAACATTAGCTGTAGTATCTTCATCTTCTATATAATCTTGACCATCTGAAGAAAATCTAAGTTTTGCATTTGTAAGACCACGACCTCCACAGAACTTAACCCACATACCTTCAACACCAGTAAGTTTGTCTAAGTCAAATCTAGCACTTGCTCCATCAAATTCAACATTTACTGTATGTGATAAGGCTGATTTTCTTTGTTGATCAACTCTTAAGTTAATCCCTAACCCATCAGTAGAAGGACGTCTACCAACAGAAGCTGTCCACGCAACATCTTCATTTCCTAAGAAAGAGTCATTTCTATATAACCAATAAGCTTCTTTCACTTTTAATGAGTTATCATTCGTAGCAGCTTCATTTGTTATCCAGTCAAATGAAGCATTATTTCCTGTTCCTCCAGCATTTGTTACATCTGCTCTATTATCACCAAATACTTTGTTGTAAGCCAATGTTCCATAGAAAATAGAATTATCATCTGCTGCATACTTCATTCCTAAATGAAGTCTATTTGTTAATAAAGAAGAATTTTTAACTTTTTCACCGTTACCAAGTTTATATTCAAGGGCATCAATCTGAGTTCTAAAATCAACATTCCATTTTAGATTGTCTCCTGCACCTTGGGCTTTTGCAAGACTTGCTTTTTTACCAATACTATTAACTTTTTTTTCTAATTTTTTAAATCTTGCATCACTAGCAGTACTTGATGTATTTCCCATCATTTTTTCTAATGATACTTTGTTTGCAGTAGAAGTTGATTTTGTAGTGTTTAGTTTATTTTCCAATGCTGAAAGTTGAGCTTTTAAAGCTTCAATTTGTTCCATCATATCCGTATGTGTCACTTTAGCTGCGAAACTAGAAGTAGACAATGCAGCAATTGCAGTTAATGCAATTATTGACTTTTTCATTTTTTTTCCTTTGTGTTTTTATAAGATGAAGTTATTATATAGTTTTTATTTTTAAGCTAAGATTAAGTATGAATAACTATTCATGATAATAATTACAAGCCACGCTTATAATAGTATTTTAAGCAAAGAACAAATTAGATAAAACATTAGGTAAAGTTATAATATGCATAAAAAAAGGAGTAAGAATAACTTACTCCTTTTTAAGTTTTTAGAAAATGCTTATATTAACAAGAAGGAACATTTCCTGAATCATTTGCATATTCAAGTGAAAAGTCAAAAATATGAGGCATATATTTATCTTTTAACTTTTCTTCTTTTACTTCTGGACAAATTTTCATAAATTCTTCTTTGAATTTCCCTGCTTCTTTAATTGCAGTCCATTCATCTTGAGAATGTTTTGATGCAAATTTTGCACCATTAAATCCACAAGCTTTTTTGTATTTTTTAATAAAAAGTTTTTGACCTTTTACAACATCTGCACTTGCAGTTGTACTAGCAACACCAAGAAATAAAGCACCAGCTAATACTATTTTTAATAATTTTGTCATTCTTCTTCTCCATAATTTTTAATTCTGATATAATTATATCACATATACATAAAAAAACTCTTAGAGTATAATAAGAAAAAGTGAATTAATCATGAAGTACTATTTGTTAAAAGAAGTTGTTGGGTATCTTTCAGAAAAAGCCCATAATATCAAGCTTATAAAGAGAATTGATAATAATATAATTATAATAGAATTTAATAATAAGAATAGCTTATACTTTGACCTTTCAAAAGGAAATAGCTCCATCTTTAAAAGAGAATTAGATGTGCAAGTAAAGAAGGATTTCAATGCTCCTTTTGATGTAGCTTTACAAAAAAGGTTCAATAATTCAAAAGTTGAGAGTGTAGAACTTTATAATGATGACAAAGTTATTAACATAAAAGTCAATTCTTCCTCTTCCTATAAAAAATTAACTACTATATTACAATTGGAATTTACAGGAAAACATACGAATATTATAATTTTAGATGAAAATAGAGTAATTGTTGAAGCCTTAAGACATATTGATGAATTTTCATCAAGTAGGGTTGTAAAAGTCGGTATTGCTCTTGATGAAATACCAAAACAGAATTTTATACCTAAAATTGAAGCAGTTGATGATATTGAAGAATATTTATACAAAGTGTATAATGAAGTAGAAGCAAAAAATATTGAAAATTATAAAAAACAGAAGATTACTCAAGTTAGTAAAAAACTGAAAAAATTAGAAAAAACAGTTTCTTTATTGCCGAAAAAAGAAGAGTTAGAAGAAGAATCAAATGAACTGTATGAAAAAGCAAATTTGATATTAGGGAACTTACATTTAATCAAACCTTATCAAAAATCATTTACCACTTTTAATTATGAAGGAAAAGAGGTTGAACTAACTTTAAATCAAGAGATGTCCGCTTCGACATATTCTAATGATTTATTTAAAAAAGCAAAAAAAGCTAAACATAAAGCTCAAAATATTAAAATTGAAAAAGATAATTTGGAAGAAAAACTAGAGTTCTTAAAAAGAATGGTTCACAATCTTGAAAATTCAGAATCTATTGATGAGATGGAATTTTTATATCCAAAAAAACAGAAGAATCAAACAAAAACAAAAAAATCACAACAATATGAGAGTTTCTTTTTTGAGGGATATAAGATTATGTTAGGGACAAGTGAACGAGAAAATATTTACTTATTAAAAAACTCAAAAGCAAGTGATTTTTGGTTTCATTTAAAAGATAGACCTTCTTCACATGTATTTGTACAAAATAGCAAAAAAACAATCCCTCTTTCAGTGATAGAAAAAGCAGCTGTTATTTGTGCAAAGTTTTCTGTAGATTTTGAAGGTAGTTACAATGTGGATTATACACAAAGAAGAAATGTAAAGATTCAAAGTGGAGCAAATGTTTTATATAATCCATATACGACAATTGGTGTGAAAATTTAAAATTTTAAAATAATCATAATCATAATTTTGATATAATTTTCCGAAATATAAAAATGGAGTAAAGATGAAAAAAATTTTAAAAATAAGTGCAATAGCTTTAATTGGTCTTTTTGTTTTAACAGGATGTAGAACAGCAGCTGTATATAACGTTTCAAATAGCCCGGTAGAAACAGAAAATAAAGTTTCAGATGAACAAATTTATTCTGCAATTAAAAAAGCTGGAGTAGGATTAGGTTGGATTGTTAAAAAAGTTAAACCAGGTTTAGCAGAAGGAAGACTTAATCTAAGAACGCATATGGCATTAGTTGAAATTCCTTACGGTAAAGATGGGTATTCAATCAATTATAAAAAGAGTATTAATTTAAATTATGACCAAGAAAAAGGACTAATCCATAGTAATTATAATGGATGGGTTCAAAATTTAGATGGTGCAATTCAAATTCAATTATCAGGATTATAGAATTAAATAAAGTTATGGATTAGTTAATCCATAACTTTTTCCCTATAGCCGAAGTTTTAATTTCGGATACATATTTCAAATCTATTAGAAATTTTAAATTTGAAAGTTCAGATTGTAAAATCTTTTTTATCTTTTTTATAGAAAGTTCTTCTGATGCTTCTAATGTAATATCAAGAATTTCACCTCTGAGTGAATTCCTGTCATTTTTCACATAAACTAGAGCTTTATTTATTTCCTCTTGTTCTTCTAAAATATTTTCTATTTGTATCGTTGAATATCTTTTTCCTGCTATTTTTAATATTTGTGAACTTCTTCCAATTAATTTAAATTTATTACCATCTTTTTCAATAAAATCAAAAGTTTGTATTTCTTGTTTTGTATCTTTAAATTCATTTTCATATAAATACTTTGAAACAAAAGGCGATTTAACTTTTAATTCATTTTTTTCATTAGTTTCAATAGTTACATTTTCTAATGCAGTCCACAAAACTTCGTCATTGACTTTATATGCGATACCACCTGTTTCTGTTGAGCCAAAAAGTTGCATTATAGAGCATGAAAACTTTTTATTAAAGTCTTTTGCCTCTTTGGGATCAAGTGGTGCTGTGGAGCTTAGAAATAGTGATTTCGATAGGTCTTTACTTGTAGATATTTTATTTAATGCTTTTATATAAAGTGGAGTAGTTACAACAAGAGAATGGTCATCACAAATTTCAAGTAAGTCATTTGGTAAAAAGTGTTCTTTTAAAATGATATCAATATCATTAAAATATGGATAAAAAAGTCCAGTAAGCGAACCATAAATATGTATAAATGGAACAGTTACGATTACTCTTTTTATATTATACTTTTTGAGTAAAAGACTTAAAGCTTTGATTTCACTTTCAATATTCTCTTTTGTTTTAAGTGCCGCTGTACTCTCTCCTGTACTACCACTGGTGAAATAAACAAAAGAAAATTCTTTATCATCAAAGATTGTAGAGGTATTAGTGTTATTCTCAAAAGAAGAGATATTTAAAGTTTGTAATTTTTTAACTAAAAGTTTATTAGTATCATCAAATAGTATTGATTTTGCATCGCTAAAATATGATTTGAATATATTTAAAGCATTTATCTCTTTAGATGAACTAGAGATATAAGAGACCTTATTTTTATATTCTTTATTTATAAATTCATTTTTATTTATTTTATGTGAATTTATAGAACCACAATCGTTATAAACTTTTAGATGCATTATCTACCTTTTGAAAAATAATTAAAATTAAAATTGCAAATATTCCTAGAGTAGCGACACTTCCAATGGAAAATAATGAATTAATATCTGAAAATATTAAAACACCAAATCCTGCAAAAGAACTAATAGCAGAGAATATAATTGCTTTTTTAGTTTGTTTTGAATTGTCTTTACTAGAATAAATCGCATAGTCAATACTAATTGAGAGAATAATAAAAAACATAAATATATGTAAAATATTAACAGCTACAAAACTTAAATACATAAATATTAAAGCACTTGGAAATAATAAAAAATTAAGTGCTTGAATCATTTTCTTTTTTGTTATAAATATTATTATAAGTGTAATAAAAATAAGGCTTAAAAAACCTAAAGTAACTATTCTTTCAAGCTCGTTTTGTAAATTTTCTTCAAAAAGTGTTTTTAAACTTAGCGAATAGATAAATTCTTCTTTTAAAATATCATTATAGTTATCTTTTGATACATTAATATCTGTCTCTTATACACATCTGACGCTGCCGACGAA
>CAJXPH010000028.1 GCA_913057765.1 uncultured Campylobacteraceae bacterium | reverse complement strand
GATCTACACTATCCTCTTCGTCGGCAGCGTCAGATGTGTATAAGAGACAGCATATGAAGTGATGAAACTATTGGTTAAATATTTAGATAATTGTGCAATATTATTAATCACACATGATATGACTTTAGCTTCATGGTGTAGTGATGAAATTATAAATTTAAGTGAAATAAATCGGAGTGACGATGAGTAAAGAAAGTAAGAAAGCCTTAGTCCTACTTAATATGGGTGGGGCAAGAAATAAAAGTGAATTAAAAATGTTTTTGACAAATATGTTTAATGATAAAAATATTTTAACTTTTAACAGTAATTTTTTTAGATCAATTTTAGCAAAAATAATAGTGACATCAAGACTTGATTCTGCATGGAAGAATTATGAATTAATTGGGAATGAATCTCCTATTAACTCATTAACTGAGAAATTAGTTTCAAAATTAGATGATGATTTATTAGAAGCTAGTGTTTATCAAGTAATGAGATATACTCCTCCTTTTGCAGATGAGTGTATAAAAGAGTTAGAAGAAAATGGGATTACTGATGTTGTTTTATTACCTTTATATCCGCAATATTCTACAACTACAACAAAATCGTCAGTTGAAGATTTTGAAGAGTTTGCTCAAAATAAATTCAATATTGAAGTAATTGAACCTTTTTATAAAAATGAACTATTTAATGATTCAATTATTGAGACTATAGAAGAATCAGTAGAAGATTATAGTGAATATAATTTAATTTTCTCAGCACATGGATTACCTCAGAAAATTGTTGATAATGGTGATCCATATCAGATGCATGTTCAAGAACATGTAGAAATTTTGTCAAAATCTTTAAGTGAAAGAAATATAAATTTCAAATCAATATCTTTAGCATATCAATCTAAAGTAGGGCCAATGAAATGGTTAGAACCTGCATTAGATGAAGAATTGAAAAAATATAAAGATGAAAAAGTCTTAATCTATCCTATTGCTTTTATTGTTGATAATTCTGAAACAGATTTTGAACTGAGTATTGAGTATAAAGAAGAAGCAGACGAAATAGGAATTGCTGATTATAAAGTTTGTAAATGTGTAAATTATAATGATAAGTTTATTAAAGCTATTAAGGATATTACAAAATTATCTTAATGTAAAGGAAATGTTATGAAAGATGAAAAATTACTCTTAGACCTTGCCTCTAAATCTATTGAGTCTGAATTTAATAAAGAAATTAAAATAGATAAAGAGAAATTAGTAAAAGAGAACTCTTTTTTAGATGAACAGCGTGCAACTTTTGTAACATTAACATTAAATGGCAAATTAAGAGGTTGTATAGGCTCTTTATTAGCTCATAGAAGTTTACTTGATGATATTCTTCATAATGCAAGAGCTGCAGCTTTTAGTGACCTTAGGTTTGATAGATTATCTTTAGAAGAATTTAAAAATATAAAAATAGAAATTTTGCTTTTAACAATTCCAAAATTACTAGAATATACTGATTTAGAAGATTTAGAGAAAAAATTGATTCCTAATAAATATGGTGTTATATTAGAATTAGATGGAAAACGAGCAACTTTCTTACCTCAAGTTTGGGAACAACTTCCAACTTTTAATGAATTTGTAGCTCATCTTTGTAAAAAAGCAGGATTAAATCCATCATCATTATCTGGTCTGCCAAAAATTCAAATCTATGAAGCTCAAAAAATTAAAGAAGAAAGCTCAAAATCTTAATATGATTTATTATAAAGAATCCAATGATAATAAAATAACTTGTCTTTTATGTTCATATTATTGTGATTTAAAAGATGAACAAATTGGAATATGTGGTGTTAATAAACATGTAGATAATAAAATAGAATGTCTTGTCTATGGACACATTAGTGCATTTAATATTGACCCAATTGAGAAAAAACCTTTATATCATTTCTTACCAACTTCAAAATCACTCTCCCTTGGTACAGTTGGTTGTAATTTCCATTGTAATTTTTGTCAAAATCATGGTATTTCACAAGAAAAAGAAATAGATAAAAGTAGTTATACCAGTCCCCAAAGAGTTGTTGATATTGCCCGCGAGAAAAAATGTGCCTCAATTTCTTATACTTACAATGAGCCTACAATTTTTTATCCATATGCAAAAGATATTGCACTTGAGGCAAAAAAATATGGAATTAAATCTGTATTTGTAAGTAATGGTTTTGAAAGTAGTGAAGTGATTGATGATATGAAAGGTGTTATTGATGCAATAAATGTTGATTTAAAATCTTTTAGTGAAAAATATTATAAAACAAAACTTGGTGGAAATTTAAACCAAGTACTAAAAAATCTAATACATCTTCAAAAAAATGGAATATGGATTGAAATTACTACATTAATTGTGCCTACAAAAAATGATAGTGTTGAAGAGTTAACAAAGATTGTCAAATGGATAAAAGAGAATTTAGGAGTAAATGTTCCTTGGCATATATCTGCTTTTCATCCAGATTATAAAGAATTAAATTTACCTAGAACATCTTTTGAGAGTCTAAAACTTGCTCATGATATAGCAAAAGAAGAGGGTTTAAAATATGTCTATATTGGAAATGTAGGATATGAAAATAATACAGTTTGCCCAAGTTGTAATACAAATATGATTTCAAGAGAGTATTTTAATGTAAAATCATATAGTCTTAAAAATGAATGTTGTTCAAATTGTGGAACAAAAATAAATGGTATATTCTGGAAGAATCAAAAGGAAACATGATGAATATGAGAAGAGCTGTTGTAAGTGGAAGTTTTTATCCAAATGATAAAGAAGAGATAAAAAAATATATAGAGCATTTTAATAATAGTTTTAAAGTGGATAATATTGATATAACTCCACGAGCTATTATTTCTCCTCATGCAGGATATGTTTATAGTGGATTTACTGCAAACTTAGCTTTTAATTTATCTTCAAAACAAGAATTTAAAAGAGTAGTAGTAATAGGTCCTTCTCATAAAGTATATTTAGAAGGTGCATCTATTGCACTTTATGATGAATACGAAACTCCTTTAGGAAATATAAAAATTGATAAAAAATATTCAGAAGAGTTAAAAGAAAAATATGATTTCTTGGATTTTTTAGAAGATGCACATTATGAACATTCTACAGAAACTCAAGCACCTTTTATAAAAAATTATTTTGATGGTTTAGAAATAATTGAAATTGTTTATGGAAAGATGGACTTTACTCAACTATCTATTTTGATAGACGAGTTACTTCAAGATAAAAATAATTTTATTGTAATTAGTACTGACTTAAGTCATTTCTATACTCAAGAAGAAGCAAAAAAATTAGACAATATTTGCCTTAATGCCATTGCAAATAGGGACTTGAATTTATTTAATGAAGGATGTGAAGCTTGTGGTTTAACAGGTGTAAAAGCAATGATTAGTTCTTCACTTAAAAATAACTTAATAACAAAGGTGCTACACTACTGCACTAGTTTTGATAGGACAAAAGATGATAGCCGTGTAGTAGGCTATACCTCAGTCTTAATAGGAGAATAATTTGCTTTTTACAGCTAAGAAATTTGTTTCAATATTTTTTATGCCTATGTCATTAGGCTTAATACTTTTTTTCATTGGTTTAATTTTTTTATTAAATAAAAATTATAAAAGAGCAAAAACTTTTTTAATTATTTCCTTTTTATGGCTTGCTATTATTGGGTATTCACCTTTTTCAAATTATATTATTCAACCTTTGGAAAATCAATATAAGTCATATATAAAAATTGATCCAAGTATTAAACATGTTTTGGTTTTAGGTTCAGGACATGTAACAAATAATGATGTTTCTAAATTGTCTCAGCTTTCAACTACTGCACTTATGCGATTAAGTGAAGGTATTAGAATTTATAGAGAATTAGATGATGCAAAATTAATATTGTCTGGTTATGCAGGAGATGATGTAAAAACACCACATGCATTTATTTCAAGAGATGTTGCAATTTCTCTTGGTGTTCCTAAGGAAGATATTATAACTCAAGAAGAAGCAAAAGATACTGCAGAAGAAGCTATTTATGTAAAAAAAGTTGTTAATACAGAAAAATTTATACTTGTGACTTCTGCTTCTCATATGCCAAGAGCAATGAAAATATTTAAAACAGATTCTTTAAATCCAATTGCTGCACCTACTGATTATCTTTCAAAAGAAAATGGAGATTATTTACGAGAACCAAAGGCAAAAGAGATAAGAAAAACTGAAAGAGCTATGCATGAGTATATTGGGATTTTGTGGCATGATATGCTTGGAAAAATAAGGTTTTATGTAAATTGATAATTCATTATAGTATAATCGCATTTTATGAGGTGCGAATTATTAAATGAACAAAATTTTAGAGCTTAAAAATTTATCTTTTCAGTATGACAAACAAAATGTCTTAGAAGATATTAACTTAGATATATTAAATAATGATTTTTTAGCAATTATAGGTCCCAATGGTGGAGGGAAATCTACTTTATTAAAACTTATTCTTGGACTTTTAAAAACTAAAGATGGAAAGATCATAAAACATCTTAAAAATGATTCTATTGGCTATGTTCCTCAAAATACTAACTTAAATATTGATTTTCCAATAACAGCATTAGAAATTGTTCTTATGGGACATATTGGAAATAAGAAACAACTATTTGGATATAGCAAAGAAGATATATCTTGTGCTCTTGTCTCTTTAGAAAAAGTAAGTATGAAAAGTCACGCTAATAGTAAAATTGGTGATTTAAGCGGAGGTCAAAGGCAACGGGTATTTATTGCACGTGCTCTATGTGCAAACCCAAAAGCTATGTTACTTGATGAACCAACAGCAAGTATTGATGTAAAAGGACAAAAAGATATATATGAACTTTTACTAGAACTTAATAAATCAATTGCAATAGTTGTTGTAAGTCATGATATTTCAGTGTTATTAAATTATGCAAAGAATGTTGCACATATAAATAAAAACTTAGTTTATCATCATCTAAAAAATATTGATGAAAAGATTGATAATGAAGATGAACATATGTGTGAGGTTGAGCTATTATCAGCTCTTGGTAAAAAACAAGTATGTTGTAATCATACACATGAGTAGTGGAAAATGTTAGAAGCCTTACAATATGATTTTATTCAAAATGCAATAATTGCGGGAATACTTGTATCTATTGCAGCTGGGATTATAGGTTCTCTAGTTGTTGTAAATAGAATTACTTTTCTAGCTGGCGGTATTGCACATAGTTCATATGGTGGAATAGGACTTGCCATATATTTAGGACTTCCTGTACTTTTTGGAGCAACTGTTTTTGCAGTTGCAACTGCTGTATTAATAGCAATGTTAACATTAAATAATAGAAAAAGAATAGATTCTCTTATTGGTATTATGTGGGCATTTGGTATGGCTATTGGTATTATCTTTGTGGATTTAACACCAGGTTATAATGTAGATTTAATGAGTTATTTATTTGGTTCTATAATTGCTGTTTCAAGTAATGATATTATTTATCTAACAATATTAGACTTCCTTATTGTTGGTCTGGTAGTAGTCTTTTATAAACAAATACTAGCAGTCTCTTATGATAGTGAATTTGCTTCTTTACGTGGAATCTCAGTAAAATTCTTTTATACTTTGATATTGATATTGTCAGCATTAAGTGTTGTTGCTGCAATAAAAGTTGTTGGACTTATTCTTGTTATTGCATTATTAACAATTCCAACGTATTTAGCTGAAATGTATGCTAAATGTTTATCTTCTATGATGATTATAAGTTCAATTATTGCAACTTTTTTTACAATATTTGGTTTAATAATTTCATATTTTTATGATATTAGTTCTGGGGCTAGTATTATTATTGTCGGTGTCTTTACACTATTACTTGCCAAAATGTTAGGAAAAAAATGAACGAATATATTGAATTAGGGGTTATAAACTCTTTAAAAGTTAACAGAGTTAGTGAACCAGGAATTTATCTTATATGTGAAGATGAAGAAGAAGTATTGCTTCCAAATTGTTATGTTACAAAAGAGATGGAAATCGATACTATGTTGGATGTATTTATTTACACAGATAGTGAAGATAGATTAGTTGCAACTACACTTACTCCATATGCAATGAAAAATGATTTTGCAGCATTAGAAGTAATTGATTTTGCTCAGTTTGGAGCATTTTTAGATATTGGGTTACCAAAAGATTTATTAGTACCTAAGAATAAACAAAAGACTATTTATGATATTGGTGATAGAAAAGTAGTTCAAGTAGTTGAAGATGATAAAACAGGTAGATTAATAGGTAGTGAAAAATTTGTTTTAAGTAAAGAACCTGACAGTCTTAATATTGGTGATGAAGTAGAAATTCTTCTATATTCAAAAACACCACTTGGATTTAAAACTATTGTAAATAATGAGTTTGAAGGTTTGATTTATCACAGCGAGATTTTTGAAAATATTAATATAGGTGATAAAAAAAGAGCATATATTAAACTTATTAGAGAAGATGGAAAAATAGATATCTCTTTACAAAAATTTGGAGCTAAAAAAAGTGAGGATAATCCTACAAGAGTTTTAGAAATTTTAGAGCAAAATGGTGGAGAATTAGGCTTTACATATAAAAGTGATGCAGAAGATATTAAAGATGTATTTGCAATGAGCAAAAAAGCGTTTAAAGCTTCTCTTACAAATTTAATTGATAATGAAAAAATAGTTTTAGAAGAAAATAAAATAAAAATAAAATAAAAAAGAATTTAAACTTTTGGGAAGATACAATCTCTCCCATTGTTTTTAGCATTGTATAGTTCTCTATCAGCTCGGTAAATTAAATCATCTACACTTTCATTTTTTGTATATTGTGCGATGCCACAACTTATAGTAATATTTATATCTGTATGTTTCCCAATTTTAATTTTAGAAATTAGTCTTTGTAATTTTGTACATAAAGAATAGGTTTGTGATAAGTTACTATTTGGACAAATAATTAAAAACTCTTCTCCTCCCCATCGACCTGATAAATCATATTTTCTTGTTTGTTTATTAAGAATTTTTGATAATAATATTAAAACTTCATCTCCGATATTATGCCCATAAGTATCATTTACTTTTTTGAAGAGGTCAATATCTATCATTATAATAGATAGTTCAAGATTGTTTCTAAAGCTTCTATCTACTTCGATTATTAATTGTGAATCTAATTTTCTTCTATTTGCAATTTTTGTTAATTGGTCAGTTTCAGATATGATTTTTAAACTTTTATGTCTATAGTAAAAAACAACTAGTACTAAAAAGATGATTATTAAAATAATAGAAATGAGTCTATAATCAGTACTATGTTCATACTTTATATTAATCCATTTGTTATATATTGAATCATGCTCTTCTTCAGTTATAGATCTTAATGTTTTTTCTAAAATTGAATTTAATATTGTTAATTCTTTTCTTGTTGAAAAACTTAGCTTTGTTTTAAAAGGTGCTTCTCCACTTATTTTGAGGTTAGTATATTTTAGTTTCTTAATAAAGTATCCTGCATTTGGAAGCGACCCAATATAAGCGTATACAGATCCATTATAAACTTTTTCTAGAGCTTCTTTTGTTGTATTTACGGGAATTAGATCTATTTCTTTATTATAACCTTTTATCAACTCATGGGTATAAAATTTTCTTTCAACAGCTACTTTTTTATTTGATAATTGATTTAAATTTTTAATATAACTTATATCATCTTTTGTTACTATTACGGTAGGAAATTCAAGATATGGTTTTGTAAAATTCATATATTGATTTCTTTTAGGGGTATTTATAATTGCTAAAAACATATCTAGTTCTTTATTTTTAATTCGTTCAATCATCTCATACCAATAAACGTTATTTGTTATTCGTAGTTTAACATCAAGTTTTTCTTCTATAAGTTTTAAATATCCTGAAGCTATACCACTATATTTCCCTTGCTTATCAAAGAATTCAATAGGATTCCATTCTTTATTCGTTCCAAGTTTTATTGTTTTGTTATTCTCTAACCAAGTTCTTTCTTCCTTTGTAAGTTTTAATCCACTGGTACAATGAATACAATGTATAAAATCACTTAGTTTATAATCTTTTTGGATAAGGCCTAAAAGTCTATAAATCTTAGCTATTTCATTAAACTTTTCTTCACTAATATGACCTATTTCTTTATTCTTATCATAAGCTAATTTTTTAAGTATTTCACCTTCATAAATTAGTTCATCTAATGTTTTATTTTGTGAGTTATATTTAGAAAATATAAATTTTGCTGTTTGATTAATATTCTCAAAAGCGTATTCCCATCCTTTTAAACTAGCATCGGTAAATTCTTCAACTGTTCTGGGATCATCTTTTAATTTTTGTTTGGATGTATATAAAATATCTCCATAAAAATCGAAACCATAATCTTTTGGATGGAAATATTTATACTTTATTCCTCTTTTTTCTAATTTATATGGTTCATTTGAAATATATGAAGCAATGGCATCTGTTTTACCACTTATTAAATCATCAATATTATAACTATGTTTTTGAATTGTTAAACTTTCACCCATAACACCTTCACTAAAAAGCATAGACATGTATGATGCTGAGGTAATAGCATCTGCAGAAATCATGACTTTTTTATTTTTTAAATCATATGGAGATTTGATATTTTCATTTGTTACCAAAAGTGCGGCAGGAGATTGTTGAAAGATTGCAGCTAAGGCAACAATAGGATAACCGTTATTTTTGTGTATGAGTAGAGATGTTCTTCCTGTAGCAAATGTTGCTTCTTGAGTTAGTACATTGCGTAAAATATCAACATCATTTTTATATGGAAGTATTTTAACCTCTAGGCCAATATCTTTATAAAAACCTTTTTCTTTGGCAATATAATATCCTGCAAATTGAAACTGATCTAACCATTGAAGTTGTAGTGTTACTTTTTTTAAGTCATTAGTATAGGAATTTGTAATAAAGATAAGAATAAAAAAAGTTATTTTTAGTAGTGTATTCATACTAAACTCCATTAGTATAGTATTATATGAAATTATTACTTAAAAAAACAATATATTAAAAGATTATTTTAGTTTATTGATGTTCAGTCAATAAAATTAATTTTTTTGATATAATTTAAGTTAGATTTTATAATTAAGACTATTTTTATAAGCTTTCATTATAATTTCGCCAATTTATAAAAAAAGGGAAGAGATGGCAACAACAAATTTAAAAGGTAATTTAGTTAATTTAAGTGGAACAGAAGTAAACGTAGGTGATAAAGCTCCAGTAGTAAACGTAGTAGCTAAAGATTTATCAGAAGTTCAAGTTGGTGGAAAAGCTCAAGTTATCGTAGTAGTTCCATCATTAGATACTCCTGTTTGTGCTGCTGAAACTAGAAAATTCAATGAAGAAGCTGCAAAGTCAGATGCTGAAGTTGTAGTTGTTTCTATGGACTTACCATTTGCAATGGGAAGATTTTGTACAACTGAAGGTATTGAAAACTTAACAGTTGGTTCTGACTTTAGAAATAAAGATTTTGCAAAAGCATATGGAGTTTTAATTGCAGATGGACCATTAGCTGGTGTTACTTGTAGAGCAATTTTTGTAACTGATGCAAATGGTGTAGTTACTTATAAAGAAATTTGTCCTGAAATCACTGAAGAACCTAATTATGAAGGTGCTTTGTCTGCTATTAACTAATTAGTAAAATTAGATTACTTTTTTACAAAAGGGAGCAACTTTTTTAGTTGCTCCCTTTTTTTATTTTAAAATTTAAGACAAATGTTATTATAATCAGTTAATTTTAAAAAATGAAGGATAATAATGGCAACAACAAAATTAAAAGGTAATGTAGTAAATTTAAGTGGAGCAGAATTAAGTGTTGGTGCAGTTGCACCAGTAGTTAAAGTTGTAGCAAAAGATTTATCAGAAGTAGAAGTAGGTGGTCAAAAAGGTAAAGCTCAAATTATTGTAGTAGTACCATCTTTAGACACTCCTGTATGTGCTGCTGAGACTAGAAAATTTAATGAAGAAGCTGCAAAAATTGAAAATGCAGAAGTTACTGTTGTTTCAATGGATTTACCATTTGCAATGGGGAGATTTTGTACAACTGAAGGTATTGAGAACTTAACAGTTGCCTCTGATTTCAGAAATAAAGCATTTGCAAAATTCTATGGAGTTTTAATTGCAGATGGACCATTAGCCGGTGTTACTTGTAGAGCAGTATTTGTAGTTAATGCATCAGGTGTTATAACTTATAAAGAAATTTGTCCAGAAATAACAGAAGAACCAAATTATGAAGGTGCATTAGCTGCAGCTAAAGATGCTACTTCAACTTCTTGTTGTGGAACTTGTCAATAATCAAGTTTTTAATTAGTACATTTTGATATAATTTCAATATATTTAGAGAAGGCTATCTTTTAGATAGCCTTTTTTTTTAGGAGATTATATGTTCGCAACAGAACCACAAGACACGGCAAAAATAAAAGAAACAGCTTTTCAAAGTTGGTACAAGAAATTTTCATCTCAACCACATCAACCTTTTTTTGCTAATGGTATTATTTTTTTTATTCTCTTTATGGGATTGCTTTTAGGCTCATATTCAAACGTTTTAACTTTAAATAGTGCAGTATTAGATTTTCATGCATATACAATGGTATTTGTTGTTTTTATTCAATTTTTCTTAGGATTCTTATATGTAGTATTTCCTAGATTCTTGATGCAAGCAGAGATAGAACCAGCAGTTTATATGAAAAACTTTTTATTTTATTTTATATGTTCTATTGGAATATTTTTATCATTTCTTTTTTCTTTAAATATTCATTTTATATTTATACCTTTGTTATTTGTTGCACAAATTCTTAGTTTTAGAATATTGTATTCAATACATAAAAAGAGTATCACTCAAGATAAAAATGATACAAAATGGGTTCTTATATTTTTTAGTGCAGGCTTAGTAACTCACTATTTATTTATTATTTCATTAATAGACTTCTCTTATGCGTATCAAGTAAAACAAATAGCTATAAATAGTGGATTTTATTTATTCATTTTTGGAATAATTTTTACAATATCTCAAAGAATGATTCCTTTTTTTACTTCTATGAAAGTTCAAGGTTATGTAATAAATAAAAGTAAAAATCTTATGGAAGTGTTATTTGTATTATTAATTTTAAAAGTTTTTATTCTAAGTTTTGGAACTGTTGAATTAAATCTTATTGCAGATGTTCCTTTATTTATTTTATTTGTCAGAGAGTTAATTAAATGGAAACTACCAGTATTTAAAACAATTGCAATTATGTGGATTTTATTTATATCTTTATACTGGATTCCTTTTGCATTTTTTATCTCAATTCTTGAATCTTTAAGCGCGATTTTTGATACTGGTATTGTATTTGAAAAAGCAGTTGTCCATACTATTGCTGTTGGATATTTTATAACAGTATTAATTGGTTTTGGAACAAGAGTTGTTTTAGGACACTCAGGACAAACACCACATGCTGATAAATTTGCAATTGCTATTTTTATAACAGTTCAATTTATTGCATTCTTTAGAATTTTTACATCCTTTACACCAAATATGAATCTAGATTATATTTTCTTTATAAATCTCTCTTCTTTTTTAATTATGGCAGGGCTTATAATTTGGTCATCTAGATACTTAACTATTTTATTTAAAGGTAAATAGTTCTTCTACACATATCCTTAACACTAAATCTATAGAATTCACTCAAGATTAGCAAAAGGATATGTGATGAATATAATAAAAAAGCCATCTTGGCAAATAGATGATAGTGAAATTACTTCAAAAGAATTGTTTGATAAACGTAGAACGTTTCTAAAATTAGGTGCTGCGTCATTGATTGCAGGGTCTTCAATTGTAGAAGCATTGGCCAAAGATCAGATACCTGTTGCTAATCTTCAATACATTAAAGATAAAAATACGAATGATCTAAAACTAAATACTTATGATGAAATCACTTCATATAATAATTTTTATGAGTTTAGTACTAGTAAAGAAGGAGTTAAACCTCTTGCTCATACTCTTAAAACAGAAAATTGGAAAATTGAAATTGATGGTTTAGTTGAAAAACCAATGACAGTTGATTTTGATGATTTAATGAAAAAGTTTACTTTAGAAGAAAGAATTTATAGATTTAGATGTGTTGAAGGTTGGTCTATGGTTGTTCCATGGATTGGTTTTACTCTAGCTGATTTAATTAAATATGTAAAACCATTATCAAGTGCAAAATATGTGAGATTTGAAACTTTAGAAGACCCTAAAATGTTCCCTGATCAAAGTAGAGGAGTGTTTTCAACCATTTCTTATCCTTATGTAGAAGGTCTAAGAATGGACGAAGCAATGAATAATCTAACTCTAATGGCTGTTGGAGTATATGGTTCTTCTATGCCTAAACAAAATGGTGCACCAATTAGACTTGTAGTCCCTTGGAAGTATGGCTTTAAATCAATTAAATCAATATCAAAAATCTCTTTTGTAGATAAAGAACCTTTAAACTCTTGGCAAAAAGAAAACCCAAAAGAGTATGGATTTTATGCGAATGTAAATCCAGAAGTTGACCACCCTAGATGGTCTCAGGCTAGAGAAAGAGTTTTAGGAAAGTTTTTTAAACAAAAAACATTAATGTTTAATGGTTATGCAAAAGAAGTTGCACATATGTATAAAGGAATGGACTTAACAAAGTTCATATAAGGTTTTAACATGAAAAGAGTATTACTATTTATTATTTTATTAATCCCTTTAGGGTATTTGTCTTTTGAACTATTTATTATAGAAGATGTAAAAGACCCTATAAAATATATTTATACAGTAACTGGTGCAACTGCAGCAGTAATACTATTTGCTACTATTTCATTGTCACTAATTAGAAAATGGATTAATTTAATTAAATATAGAAGAATGTTTGGGCTTTTTGGATTTTTTTATGCATTTCTACATTTTCTAAACTTCTTTGTTTTAGATGCAGAATTAGATTTTTCATTTGTTATAAAAGAGACCCTAGATAAACCATTTATCTATTTAGGAATGATTTCATTATTCATTTTAGCTCTTATGTCAATAACATCAACAAAAAAGCTTTTTAGAAAATATAATAAATATCATAAATTTATTTATTTGGTACTAGTTTTAGTTACGATACATTTTATAATGGCCCAAAAGTCTTTAAGCATAATACAGTTAGGTTATGTAGTAATGATTTTAATAATTGCATACTGTAAATTATTACAGCAAATTATTAATAAAAATAACTCTTAACAATTAAATAATTTATAGTTAAGTTAACTAATCATTAACTTTTGATTATGTTTTAGTTAATTGTGCTCTAGTATAATTTTTACATAGATAAGAAGAAATGCGAATCTTCTTATAGAAATTTAAAAAAATGCGAATTTTTAAGTTTTCTAAATTTGTTTCCTTGTGTGTAGAAAAGCTTCTTGAAAAAGAAGCTTTTTTTTTGTCTGATAAAACCCATTATTTGTTAATTTAAATTTATAGGAATGATGTTTTTATAATAATATTTTGCTATACTTTTTAAAAAAAATAAAAAGTGAATTAATGAAAAAACATACAATTATTTTATTCCTAATAAGTATAGTAATATTTACTGGTTGTACGGCAAGTAAAACTACATTAGCTAAAGTAAACAAACAAAATCTTTCTACTCATGCTCTTATTATTGGTACTTTTAGTAGAAACTTAGGTACTTCATATTTAGGGCATAACAGTTTTGAAATAGTAGACTTGAATCATAAATTAGTAAAAAGCGTATTTGATAATGCTAAAGATAATATGAGTTTAGGTGGTAACCCATATGAATATAATAATGATTTTATCTATAAAGATACTCAAGGTTCCATTTTTGCTGTATTAATTCCAGAAGGAAATTATTATTTACATAAGTTTTCAGCAGGGAAAGGGAGTGGTAAATATGTCGGAAAATTCAATAAGAAAATAGATGTAAAAAGAGATGATGTGCTATATGTTGGAGATTTCAATTTTAAACCGATAAGAGAAAAATTAGAAAACCATCCTTTCTTTAAAAATAAAAAAGTCACAGTAGGTGCAACTGTAACAATTAAAAATAGTTTAAATAGAGATTATGCTGTTTTAAAAAAACATCTTGGAAATGATTTTCTAAAAAAAGATGAAATAAAACTTTCTGTTATAAATGAAGAGTTTAATTTAATAAAATTTACAAGTGATGTTAATCCTATGCTATTCTTACCAGTAATAATATATTAAAAAATTGTTAAGTTAACGCACCATTAACTTTTGATTATGTTTTAGTTAATGGTGCTCTAGTATAATTTTTATATAGATAAGAAGAAATGCGAATCTTCTTATAGAAATTTAAAAAAATGCGAATTTTTAAGTTTTCTAAATTTGTTTCCTTGTGTGTAAAAAAGCTCCTTTTTTAAGGAGCTTTTTTTTTGTCTAATTCTCTTAAAATTAATACAAATCAAAAGAATCTTTATGATAATATTCGCCAATGAAAAAACTATCAAAGAATATTAATTAATGCCTCTATCTAATTTAAATGAAGAACAATTAAGTGCTGCTACATGTAAACCGGGATATAACCTAATTATAGCTAGTGCAGGTACAGGTAAAACATCAACTATCGTTGGAAGAATTGCTAATTTAATTAACAATGGCACAAAGCCTGAAGAAATACTATTATTGACTTTTACAAATAAAGCTGCAGCTGAAATGGTAGCACGTGTTGCAAAATTCTTTGGAAAAGATATTGCAAAACAAATGATGGCTGGAACTTTCCATTCTGTATCGTACAAACTTTTGAAACAACTTGAAATAAATATAAGTTTAAAACAACCGAATGAATTAAAAACATTGTTTAAATCATTATATGAAAAAAGAGTTTTTTATGATAGAACTGATGATGCAAATCCATATGACGGTGGATACTTATATGACTTATATTCTCTATTCCTAAATTCAAATAATGGTGAAGAATTTGGTGCATGGATAAAAGAAAAGAATGAAGCACATGAACTCTATACTGCTATTTATGAAGATGTTGTAATTGAATTTAATGAATTAAAAACTAAATATGGTTATGCAAATTTTGATGACTTATTAACGATTATGCTTGAAAATCAAAAAGAAAATGAGTTTAATTTTAAAGAGATTTTAGTGGATGAATATCAAGATACAAATCCCTTACAAGGAAGACTATTAGATGGATTTAGGCCAAAATCACTTTTTTGTGTAGGTGATTATGATCAAAGCATTTATGCTTTTAATGGTTCAGATATTGGTATTATCTCTACTTTTTCAACAAGATATGATGATGCAAATGTCTTTACATTAAGGAAAAATTATCGCTCTACTAGACCTATTTTAGAATTAGCAACAAGAGTAATTGAACATAATGAAAGAGTTTATGAAAAAAATCTTGAAGTAATGAGAGAAAATACTACTATAAAACCTAAACTTCTTGAATTTACAGAACTTTTTCAACAGTATCATCATATTTCAGACCTTATTTCAAAAAGTTCATCTCCTCATAGTGAGATGGCAATTATTTTTAGAAATAATTCAAGTGCAGATGGTATTGAAGCAAACTTAAGAGAATATGGAATTCCAGCAAAAAGAAAAGGTGGAATGTCATTTTTTGATTCTGTTGAAATAAAATTTGTTTTAGATGTTCTTGTGATGCAGCTTTCTCATAATGACATGATGGCTTTTATACATGTTTTAGAACACGGGAAAGGGATAGGAAAAGCTATTGCAAAAGATCTTTTTGATGCTTTAATTAAATTAGGACATGGAGATATGTTTAAAGGACTTTTTCATCCAGATCCAAGTATAAGAAATCCATATGAATCAAATAAAGTCAAAAATATACAACTTGGTCTTTTTGATGACTTTTTAGAATTAGGTTCAATATCTAAATTCAAAGATTGTAATTTTGAAGAAGCATTTTTAGCTAATCCTATTTTAAAACATCCAAAACTTAATGTTGATGGAGGAAAGTATCTTTACGATTTTTATTTACTAATGAAACATTTAAGACGTACTAAGAATCCAGATTCTTTAGTAAGTAGTATTACTTCATCTATGATGTATTCAAAAATAAAAGAATCTCTAGCAATTAAAAGATCAACACAAAAAGATGGGACAATACATCCTATTCAAAAAGCAAAAGCATTAGCTAAGTTAAATAGAAAAGTTATGCTTCTTAAGAATCTATCTAGAAATTTTCAAGACCTTTCAAAGTTTTTAAACTCGATGCTTTTAGGTGGTAGTGAGATGAGTGAAGGGGATGGCGTAAATCTTCTTTCTGTACATGCTAGTAAAGGTTTAGAATTTAAAGAAGTATATGTAATAGATCTTATGGATGGCCGTTTCCCTAATAGAAAATTAATGAGTAAAGGTGGGAGTCTTGAAGAAGAGAGACGATTATTTTATGTTGCTGTTACCAGAGCAAAAGATATACTTTATTTAAGTTATGCTAAATATGATAAAGTAAAAAGAATGGATTTTATTCATTCTCCTTTTCTAAAAGAAGCAGGGTTAGTTTCTAAAACATCAGAGGGAGATTAAATCTCCTCTTGGATGTTTAAAATAGTATGTAATCTAGTATCACTTGTTTTTATATAAAAGAACTTTGAATACCAGTTATCAAATATAGATAGTAAAAACATTGGTAGTAGAAAAAGTATAGCAATTTCTTCTACTAATGAATGCCCCATCATTGCAGCAATTACTATGATTAAAAATATATTTGGATAACTCATTGAAATGTATGTATCTAATGAATTTATATGACTATTAAGAGAAAATATAACTGCAATAACCCTTAATCCAATTGCAATTGCTGTTGCTATCAATAATTTAACTAAAGATATAGGCTCTAGACTCATTGAAACTAATATTATAAAAATAGAAATAAGAATTATAGATAAAAATGCATATCTTTCTCCCATTTTTGCAGTCTTTATAGGCTTGATTTTTCTTGCTTGTAAAATAAAAAGATATGGAATTAATAAAGACATGCCCGTTACAAAAAAACATATATAAAAAACAAAAAAGGCATTGTTATTAAAAAATAAGGACATTGCTAAAGTAAAAGGTATAAGACTTACTATTGAGGCTAATATTGTAAATGATAGTGTTGGCATAATAAAACCACCAACTGATCTACTGATTGTTAATGCTATAATTGCCGTTGGAGCTGATAGAAATAGAATAATTGTTGCCATAATCTGGTTTAATTCTAATATTGAAAAATAGAGGGCTAAAATAAAAATGATAGGAAGAAGTAAATATCTTACAAATACGAGAAATAAAGTATTTTTATCATTTATATAGTCTATAGAGTTTTCAATATTTATTCTAGCCATAGTTATTGCTGTAGCCACCATTAAAATTGACAATAAAACTATTGGGTGTGTCTCTACTTTTATTTGAAAGTAACCCATAGCTAATCCAATAAATAAACTTATTGTAAAAACCCAATGATGATGAATTACTAACCAGTCTTTAAAAATATTTGCTTTTTCATTTTCATATTTTGTATATTGTAATAATTTACTTGCTTCTAAGATTTCTGCATTTGGAAGTCTTAAATCGAATTTCTTTTCTATAGGTTTCTCTAATATTAAATTACAAAAAAGTTCGATTACATATTTATGAGAAATTACTATTACTTTATCTCCAGCTTCTAATGCTGTCTCTTATACACATCTCCGAG
>CAJXPH010000027.1 GCA_913057765.1 uncultured Campylobacteraceae bacterium | reverse complement strand
CGAGATCCTCTCTGGTCTCGTGGGCTCGGAGATGTGTATAAGAGACAGGTTATACTCTTCCTGAAAAAATCTCTACTTTAGAACGTGAATATAATTCAAAGCTTATTATATCAATAGCGGCCGTCATTTTAATAGCATTATTTTTAGTTATTTCATCAGTTATATTTTCAAAGTTTATTAATAAAATTTTCCATAGATATAATAAAAGATTAGAGACTAGAAATAGTATGTATAAGAAGTGGAAAGAAAGATATGAATTAGCAATTATTGCTTCAAATGATGGTTTATGGGATATTGATTTAAAAACCAGGCACATATATTTTTCTAAAAAATGGCTTGAAATGTTTGGTTTTAAAGACGGTGATATTAATACAATAGAAGAGTGGTTTGAACTTATACATAAAGAGGATAGACCAAACGTAAGAAATAAGTTTGAAGAGCATTTAAATGGCGAGACTGAACATTTTATCTGTGAGTATAGAATACGAAATAAAGCTAATAGATATAAGTGGATATTAGTAAGAGGAAAAGCCTTTGATGATAATCATAATAAACGAATGCTTATGATGTCAATGGATATTGAGCAAAGAAAAAGACTAACAAAAGAATTACAATATGTTGACTTATTGGTTGAATATGGAAGAATCGTAATTTTTAAATGGAAATATGACAGTGAATTCTCAATTGAGTATATTTCAAAATCAATAAAATCTTATGGTTATGAATCTGGTGATTTTGAAAATCAAAGAGTAAAATATTTTGAGTTTGTACATGAAGAGGAAGTTGAAGAGTTAAAAGAAGATATAAAAGAAGCTATAAATAATGATGATAGGTCTTTTAGCAAGGTTTACAGAGTAAAGGACAAAGATGGTGCAATTAGATGGATATTTAATAGAACAATATTTTTAAAAGATGATTTTGGAAATGTAACACATCTTTATGGCTATATAACTGATATAACTAGAATGAAACTACATGAAGAAGAATTAACTCTTAAAATTCAAGATGAAGTTGATAAAAATACTGAAAAAGATAGAATCTTAGTTCATCAAAGTAAACTTGCTGCAATGGGTGAGATGCTGGGGAACATTGCTCATCAATGGAGACAACCATTAAATAATATTAATTTGTTAACACATTTTATTAGAGATAATTATGGAGATCTTTCAAAGGATGAATTAGATGATATTATCAAAGATACCAAAATACAAATAGACTACATGTCTCAAACAATTGATGATTTTAGGAATTTTTATCAACCTGTAAAAGATAAGGTCAAATTTAATATAAAAGATGCAATTGTACAAAGTGCAAAAATTATTGATACCCAATTTGAAGAGAGTGGGATTACTTTAAATGTTGTTGGTGATGAAATTGAAACAATAAATTATAAAAATGAATTTCAACAAGTAATTTTAAATATTTTAAATAATGCAAGTGATGCGGCTATTATAAAAAAGAGAAATGTTGATTTCAAACCTGTCGTAAATATTTTTATTGAAAAAGACAAAAATAATATGGGTATTATAAAACTTTCCAATAATTGTGGTGAAGTATCACTTGAAATAAGAGAACGAATGTTTGAGCCTTACTTTACAACAAAGTTCGAAAATCAGGGAACTGGAATAGGTCTTTATATGGCAAAAACTATTATTGAAAAAAATTTACATGGATCAATACATGTTAAAAATATAAATGATGGAATAACATTTATTATTAATTTACCACTATAAAATAACTTTTTAGATATACTCTTACAAAATAAATATTGGGAAATGAAGATATGAAAAACTACTCTACAAGGGTTCTATTAGTAGAAGATGAAGATGTTGCTAGAAAAACACTATCGTTTTATTTAAATACAATTTTTGATGAAGTTGTAGTTGCCTGTGATGGTGAAGAAGCAAGTTCTATATTTAAAAATAATTTTGATGAAAAGAAACAGTTTGATTTAGTTCTTACTGATTTAAAAATGCCAAATAAAGATGGCCTTTCTATGATTGATGATATTAGAAATCTTGTACCTAATCAAAGATTTATTATAGTTAGTGCTCACAAAAATGAAGATGATTTATTAAAACTAATTAATCTAAGAGTTCTTGGCTATTTTGTTAAACCTCTTAATATTGATAATATGATGGAAATGCTAAAAAAAGCAAAAGAAGAAGTTTTAGCTGATAATGCAGTTTCATCAGAAGAAAATGATTTAATTGTTTTAAATAAAGTTTATACATATAATAAAGTTAATGACAAACTTTATAATGAAGAAAATATTGTAAAACTTTCTAAAAAAGAGTTAGATATTTTAAAAGTCTTAATTGATGAGTTAGGAGAAGTTGTTCCTGTCGAAAAATTTAAAGAGATGGTTTGGGATGATATTAATACTAATGATTCAGCATTTAGAACTGTAATGAAAAGATTAAAAGATAAAGTTAAAGATGATGATTTTATTATTTCTCACAAAGGTTATGGCTACATAATTGAAAAACCTTTAGTTAAAAACTAAGAGATTATCCTTTAATATTAAAAAATAAAAAAAGCGCTTACGGCGCTTTTTTTATAACTCTACTTCATTAGTTGATACAGTTTGTGCTTTCATCTTTGCTTTTTGGATGAAATATAATCCTGCAAATATTCCAAGACCAATTACGTAAGATAAGTAGTGTGTTGGAAGATTAAAATAGCTCTCCATGATTTTAGGTAAGAACATAAATGGAACTACTCCTAAAAATATAAACCTTTCTACTATATTTGTTCTGGTTACAAAATACCCTTGTGTGAAACAAGAGAATGCCATCATTCCAATAAATGCGGTAACAAATATTATTGCAATTTCCAGTGGATTAGTTATCCAAATCCATCCATCTGGATTAGCAGGATTTATAGCATCAACTCCAGAAATCAATAATAACTCTGGGTTAAAGAAGAACATAAATGGTAGGATTGCCGTTCTAATATCATATTTAAACCCTTGAATACCAGTTTTAATTGGATCTGCTTTTGCAATTCCAGCAGCTGCGTAGGCGGCGAGACCTACAGGAGGGGTGTCATCTGCTAAAATACCAAAGTAGAATACGAATAAGTGTGCTGCAATCGCAGGAATTAAGTATCCATTATCTTGTGCAAGAATCATAATAACTGGTGCTGTTAATGATGCCATTACAATATAGTTTGCAGTTGTAGGTAATCCCATTCCTAATACAAGTGAAACAACAGCTGCTAATAATAATATTATAAAGATATTTCCACCTGATAGTGTTTCAATAACATCTAATAATACTTGACCTAGACCAGTTAGTGTAATTGATCCAACAACGATTCCGGCTAATGCAGTTGCAACTGCAATAGGAATCATATTTCTAGCACCTGCAATCATACCTGCAAGAATATCTACAAAACCAGATAACATAATATCTTTTGTGATTTTTTCTTTTGATAAAATAGCTCTAAATGGATGTTGAACTACCATTAAAAGCATCAAAAGCATAATTGCATTATAAGCTGCACTTCCCGCAGATTCCCTTAAAACAATTAGGGTATACAGTAGGAAGAAAATAGGAATTAAATAGTGAATACCTGTAACAAATGTATTCCACTTTGGAGGTAAGTCTTCTTTTTTCATACCTTTTAATCCAAGTTTTAATGCTTCTAGATGAACAATATAAAATAATGCGAAATAAGAAACAAAGGCAGGGATAAATGCTGCAAAAATAACATCAGTATAGGCCAAACCTAAAAATTCTGCAATAATAAATGCGGCAGCTCCCATAACTGGAGGCATTAATTGGCCGTTGGTGGATGCTGCGACTTCCACGGCGCCGGCTTGTTCTGGACTAAATCCTGTTCTTTTCATTAATGGAATTGTAAATGTACCAGTTGTAACTGTATTCGCAATTGAAGAACCTGACATAATACCAGTAAACCCAGATGCAACAACAGAAGCTTTTGCTGGACCACCTCTATATTTTCCTAGTAGTGCAAAGGCTAAATTGATAAAATATTCTCCAGCTCCTGCTTTATCTAAAAGTGAACCAAAAAGTACAAATAGGAAAACAAATCCAGTTGATACTCCAAGAGGAACACCAAAAATACCTTCTGTGGTTAGGAACATATGTCCTGCAAGTTTGTTTAAACTAGCACCTTTATGGATAATAAGTTCTGGCATATAAGGGCCAAGCATATCATAAGAGATAAATATCATCGCAATAATTGATAATGCAAGACCTAAAACTCTTCTTCCTGCTTCTAATAAAATAACAATACCAATAAGTGCAATTATAATATCAATTGGTAGATAATCACCAGGTCTTTCTGCAAGTTCTTCAAATGCATATGCAATATAACCAGCAGTACAAAGTCCAATGATTGAGAACATATACCCAAACCATCTAATCTTTGTTAGAAAGTATGGTTTTCTCATCATAGGATAAATCATAAATGCTAAAGTTAATGCAAATGATAAGTGAATTGATCTAGAGATAGTAGAGTTTGTTGGTTCAACTACAATATATAGTTGAAATAAAGTCCACATTAGAGCAATGATTGAAATCATCCAAAATTCATAATGTTCTTTTCCAAATACTCTTTGTCCTTCTAATTCATTTAAGACATTTTCTGCTTCGTCAATTTGTTCTTGTTCTAGTTCGCCAAGGGTATGCGGTTTTTCTTCATAAATAGCCATTCTAGGTTCCTTAAAATGATTAATTCATTTTATTATGTATTATTTAGTAATTTTTATAAGTGACACATAATAAAATATTTCAAAGGCATTATGCCTTTGAAATTTTTTGGATTATAATAATCCAGCCTCTTTAAAGTATTTTTTTGCACCCTCATGTTGAGGAGCACTTAAACCATCAAGTAATGATTCTTTAGTAATGTTTGCATATGCTGGGTGTAACTTTTTAAATGCGTCAAAGTTTTCTAAAATAGCTTTAACTAAAGTATAAACAGCTTTATCACTTACATCAGTACTTGTTACTAATACAGCTTTAACACCAAATGTTGGAACTGGAGTATCTATACCTTTGTATAGTCCTGCAGGAACATCTGCTTTTGCAAAGTAAGGATTGTCCTTAATCATTTTATCAACTTCTGGACCAACAACTGGAGTAATTGTTATATCAACAGAATTTGAAGCATCTTTAATATTAGCAGTTGGATGACCTACCATATAGAAATAACCGTCAACTTTGTTATCTCTTAATGCATCTGGAGATTCTCCAGCTTTAAGAACACCTGCAAAACCTAAGTCTTTTTTAGACATGTTTAAATAAGGGAATAATGTTGCGGCAGTAGATGCATGTCCACTTCCCGGGTTTCCAACATTGATTCTTTTACCTTTAATATCTTTGATAGCTTTGATTCCAGCTTCTTTTCTTGTAACTAAAGTAAATAATTCTGGATAAATAGCCATTACAGATCTTAATTTCTTAACAGCTTTTCCTTCATATTTCTTTAATCCTTTAGACATGTTATATACAACATCAGATTGAGCAATACCAAAATCTAATTCACCATTTTTAATAGTGTTTATGTTGTATTCTGACCCACCTGTAGATTCAACAGAACATCTAATCTTAGTCTCTTTCTTGTATTTATTTACAAGTCTACAAACTGCACCACCTGTTGGGTAGTAAGTTCCTGTTACACTTCCTGTTCCGATTGTAATGAACTCAGCAGCAAATGCTGGGATAGTTAATGCTGTAATTAAAGCAGCGCTAGCGATTTTTTTCATATTTTCTCCTTGAAGTTGGTTAAGTTTAATTTAGATAAATCTAAAATAATACAATTTATTGTAACATATATCAATTACAATATAAGTAAGTATATTATATTAGTTTTATAAAATGACATGTAAATTACATGTAAATTGCAATTTATGTGACAATTTAACATATAAAAAATTTATTAAAACTTAAAAACACTTATTAGTTTGACTAGCCTACTTTATTAGGATAAGTTTAATTTAGTATTATTAGCTAGTTGCAGAGTATTCTCTAACTAGCTAATAAACGGTAGTTATGATGAAGATCAAATAGTTTTTAAATCAAGGATTAATTGGTCAATTCTTTCTTTTGTAGAATTCCAAGAAAAAACAAATCTTGCTCCTCCTGCTCCAATAAAGCTATAGAAAATCCAATCTTTATTTTTTATTTCTTCTAAATTTTTTATAGGTGCTTCAATAAACACACTATTTGACTCAACTGGGAATTTAATTTTAATATCTTTTATAGAAGAAATCTGTTTTTCAAAATATTTTGCCATATCATTTGCATGTGTTGCATTTCTTTTCCATAAGTTATTTTCAAGTAATGCAATCCATTGTGCTGAAATAAATTTCATTTTTGATGCAAGTTGACCTGCTTGTTTACATCTGTAATCAAAATCTACAGCTAGTTTCCTATCAAAGAATATGACAACTTCTCCCATTGCCATTCCATTTTTAGTTCCTGAAAAGCATAGAACATCAACTCCTACTTTCCATGTGATTTCAGCGGGGGTGCACCCTAGGGATGTAACTGCATTTGCAAATCTTGCTCCATCCATTTGAATAAGTAAGTTGTGTTTATTAGCAACTTCTTTTATTGCTTTTAACTCATCAATACTATACACAGTTCCTAACTCTGTTGATTGTGTTATTGATACTACTTTTGGTTTTGGATAATGAATATCATCTCTTTTTGTTGCAAGGTGAACTATATCTTCTGGTTTTAATTTACCATCATCTGTCTTTGCTAATAATAGTTTTGATCCATTTGAAAAAAATTCTGGAGCACCGCATTCATCTGTTTCTATATGAGCTACGTCACTACAAATAATGCTATGGTATGAGTTACATAGTGCGGCAAGACTAAGAGAGTTAGCTGCTGTTCCATTAAATACAAAGAATATTTCACAGTCAGTTTCAAAAAGTTCTCTTAACTTATCTGCTGCGTACTTTGTATAGTAGTCATTCCCATATGCTTGTGCATTATTTTGATTTAATTCAATAATCTTTTCTAATACTTCAGGACAAATTTGTGAATAGTTATCACTTGCAAACTGTTCGTCAATTTTTTCGTACATTTACAATCCTTTTAAAATTCTGATGTATTGTATTCCTAAGTTTGTTATAAATAAATAAACTGTAAAAAACAAAATTAGCACTTTTATATATCTTTTGCTAAAAACAACTTGACATTTGATGACTCATATAGTATAATATTTTTAGCAGTTTAGGATTATAAGTGCTAAATACAAAAAAGTGATTATGAAATGACTGATAAAAAAGAGTTTTTATTACATTCAATTATTAAAGCTTATATTGAGCATTTAGAACCAATAGGTTCTTCTCAATTAAAGACTATGTATGATATTACATATTCTCCAGCGACTATTAGAGGTTACTTTAAAAAGTTAGGAGATGAAGGTTTTCTTGCGCAAGAACACGTAAGTTCTGGAAGAACACCGACAACTGAAGCTTTAAAACAATATTGGACAAATAAATTAAATTTTAAACTTGAATTTGTTGATGAAAAAGCAATTGCTTATTTTGCTAAAGAAATTGGCGTTTCTGTATTTATTCAAGACCAAAAGTCTGATACATTGAAAGATATTTTAAATGTAGAAAATAGATATATGATATTAGAGTTTACAACTTTTGCAATTACTGTAAAATTTACAGATGCATTACATAGATTTTTAAGTGATATGATTGGTTTAGAGTTAGTGCATATTGTAAATATCTCTAAACAAGTTGGTGCTTATGAAATTTACGAAAAAGTTAGTCAACATTTAGAAAATAAAGATTTTCATATTTACAATACTAAAGAGTTTTTCTCTTTAGCACTTAGATACAACTTTAATGAAGATAGTATAACTTCATTTTTAAAAGGAAAAATTTTAGACTCAATTGAAGAAGGTTTATATTTTGATAATATTGTTCCTGAAGGCTACATTGGTGTCTGTCATAACTGTAAAGTTGACAATAAAGAGACTAAAATGTTAGTAGTTGGTGAGCTATCAAAAGATTACGAATATTTTTATAACAAAATTAGTATGTTTTAGGAGAATTACTTTGAGTGAAAAACAAGAAGAATTAAATGAAGAAGTAGATCAGAATGAAGAAGTTCAAGATGAAACTACAACGGAAGTTCTAGTAGAAGAAGAATCAACTGTAGAGGATGCGAACGCATCAAAAGAGTTAAGTGCAGAAGAAAAGATTGCACAACTAGAGGCACAAGTAAAAGAAGCTGAAGATAAATATTTTAGAGTTCACGCAGATTTTGAGAATATCAAAAAAAGATTAGAAAAAGAAAAATATCAAGCAATTGATTATGCATCTGAAAAGTTTGCAAAAGATTTGATATCTCCAATTGATACTTTAGAAATGGCACTTGCAGCAGAAGAAGCGGCAGCAGATTTACCTGCAGAAGAGTTATTATCTAAATTAAAAGAAGGTGTTGAATTAACAATTAAAAACTTCTACACAGCTTTTGAAAAACATGATATTTCTATTGTAGAAACTGATGGTGAGTTTGATCCAAACTTCCACAATGCAATTATGCAAGTTGATTCAAAAGATAAAAATACTGGTGAAATTGTATTGGTTATGCAAAAAGGTTACATGTTTAAAGATAGGTTATTAAGACCTTCTATGGTTAGTATCGCTAACTAATTTAAACAAAAATAATTTGACCGTAATGTCAAAAAACTATTAAATTAAAATTAAAAATAATAAAAAGAATTAATAAGGATAATTAAATGAGTAAAGTTATTGGTATAGATTTAGGTACAACAAACTCGTGTATGGCAGTTTATGAAGGTGGGGAAACAAAAGTTATTCCTAATAAAGAAGGTAAAAATACAACTCCTTCTATTGTAGCATTTACTGATAAAGGTGAAGTTTTAGTTGGTGATCCAGCAAAAAGACAAGCTATTACAAACCCAGAGAAGACAATTTATTCTATTAAAAGAATTATGGGTCTTATGATGGACGAAAAAAATGCTCAAGAAGCACAACATAAAGTTGGATATAAAATCGTTGATAGAAGTGGTGCTGCTGCTGTTGAAATTGGAGATAAAGTATATACTCCTCAAGAAATTTCTGCAAAAATTTTAGGAAAATTAAAAACTGATGCTGAAGAATATTTAGGAGCTCCTGTAACTGATGCAGTTATTACAGTTCCTGCATACTTCAATGATGCACAAAGAAAAGCAACTCAAGAAGCTGGTACTATTGCTGGTCTTAATGTTTTAAGAATTATCAATGAGCCAACAGCTGCTTCTTTAGCATATGGTTTAGATAAAAAAGGTGAAGAAAAAGTTCTAGTATATGATTTAGGTGGTGGTACATTTGATGTTACTGTTCTTGAAATTGGTGATGGAACATTTGAAGTACTTTCAACTGATGGTAATGCATTCCTTGGTGGTGATGATTTTGATAACGCAATTATTGATTGGTTAGCAGAAGAGTTTGAAGCTGAAAATGGTTTTGATGTTAAAAATGACAAAATGGCACTTCAAAGATTAAAAGATGCTGCTGAAAATGCTAAGAAAGAACTTTCTTCTGCAGAATCAACAGAAATTAATTTACCATTTATCTCTATGGGTAACGCTGGTCCTGTTCACTTAGTTAAATCATTAACAAGAGCAAAATTTGAAGCTATGACTGAAGATTTAATTACTGAAACTTTAGACCATATCAAAGTTGCTTTAAAAGATGCAGGATTAGATAAAGGTGAAATTGAAGAAATCATTATGGTTGGTGGATCTACTAGATTACCAAAAGCAAATGAAATTGTAAGAGAATTCTTTGGAAAAGATTTAAATAAAGGTGTTAACCCTGATGAAGTAGTTGCTTCTGGTGCTGCTGTTCAAGCTGGTGTTTTAAGAGGTGATGTTAAAGATGTATTATTACTTGACGTTACTCCTTTATCACTAGGAATTGAAACTTTAGGTGGAGTATTAACTAAACTTATTGAAAAAGGTACTACAATTCCTGTTAAAAAATCTCAAGTATTCTCAACTGCTGAAGATAATCAACCAGCAGTTTCTATTCACGTTGGTCAAGGTGAAAGAGAATTTGCTAAAGATAACAAATCTTTAGGTATGTTCGAATTATCTGATATCCCTTCAGCTCCAAGAGGTGTTCCTCAAATTGAAGTAACATTTGATATTGATGCAAATGGTGTTTTAAATGTTTCTGCAAAAGATAAAGGTACTGGAAAAGAGAATAAAATTACTATTTCTGGTTCATCTGGATTATCTGATGAAGAAATTGAAAAAATGGTAAATGAAGCAGAAGCTAATAAAGAAGCAGATGCTAAGAAAAAAGAAGTGATTGAAGTTAGAAATCAAGCAGATGCACTTTTACATTCAACTAAGAAAACATTAGAAGAAAATCCTGATGCAGTTTCTGAAGAAGAGTCTAAAGCTATCGTTGACGCAGCGGCAGAATTAGAAGAATTATTAAAAGATGAAAATGCTACAAAAGAGCAAATTGAAGAAAAAGTTAAATCTTTAACTGAAAAATCTCACAAATTAGCAGAAGCTATGTATAAAAAAGAAGGTGGAGACCAAGCAGGTGCTGGTGCTCAACCAAATCAAAAAGCAAAAAAAGAAGATGACGATGTTATCGATGCAGAAGTAGAGTAAGACTCTACTTCATGCAAACTATAATTTTTTTACTATTAACTTTTTTAATAGTAATCTTCTCAGTACTACTATACTACAAGAATAAGCACTCAAGGGTTGATAAATTAAACAAGGGCGAGTGCCCTTCTTGTGGAGAAAAAACACGAACTTTTTATGATGAAAATACAAAAGCTACATTTAAACAAGATGTTATAACGGCAAGACTCTTAAAAGGAGGAGGCTGTTCTGGTGTAAATGATATAGAATATAGATGTAAAGCTTGTGGTTTAAAAGAAGTTTATTCTCAGGCTTAAGATCTTTTCTTAATAATTTTTTTTCTCATTTATATTTAATTACTATTAACTTTTTAATGATACAATTCCTTAATTTTTAAAAGGAAACTATTATATGAAATCTCTTTCGGTTATTACACTACTATTTATAATTCTATTTACAGGTTGTTCTCAAAAAGAACCTATTAAACTTGAAACTCTAAACGGTATATCTAAAGCAAAAGTAAAAAAAATTGATTTTAAAGATATTGATGGATTTTATGAAGATGATTTATCTTTGGCTTTTGAAGTATTTAAAAAAGATTGTATTAGAGCGAAAAGATACGATTTATTTAAAGGTATTTGTGCCAAAGCAGAAAACTTTTCAAATCCAGCTCAGTTTTTTAGTGAAAACTTCACTCCATATGAATTACATAATGAGAATGGAACCAATAATGGACTGATTACAGGATATTATGAGCCATTACTTCAGGGAAGTAGAATCAAAAATGACAAATATAAATATCCAATTTATAAAACTCCAAAAGATATGTATAAAATAGATTTAAGCGCTGCTTATCCTGAATTGAAAAAATATAATCGATTAAGAGGGAAAATAGTAAATGGAAAAATTGTTGCATACGATGACAGAGAACAATTAAATAAAAGAGATGATTTAGAACCTATCGTATATGTTGATGATAAGATAGACTTATTCTTTTTACAAATTCAAGGCTCGGGGAAAGTAGCTTTAGATACTGGTGAAACAATAAATGTAGGATATGCAAATCAAAATGGACATAAATATTTTGCAATTGGAAGAGCCCTATTAAAAGAGGGTGTTTTAAAGAAAACTGGAGCATCTTTACAAGGAATAAAAAAGTATTTAAAACAAAATCCACACAGAGTAGAAGAAATTTTGAATAAAAATAGAAGTTATATATTCTTTGTAGAAAACAAAAAAAGTGCAACTGGTGCACTTGGAACTGAACTTACCGCGGGAAGAAATCTTGCTGTTGATAGAAAATATATTCCACTGGGAATGCCTGTATTTATAAATACAAAAAGTTCAGTATCAAAAGAAAAGATTGATAGATTGATGGTAGCAGCTGATGTTGGAGGAGCAATAAAAGGTCAAATTAGAGCAGATTTTTTCTTTGGAAATGGAAGTGATGCAGAGCTTCAAGCAGGTGGAATGAAAAGTCCAGGGAAGCTTACAATTTTAGTACCAAATGAGTAATATAGCTTAAGCTATATTACTCTAAGAACAGCATCCTGTTCCACAACATGAACTAGCTTGTTCAGGTCTAAAAGATATTACGAAATTATTAGCTTCTTCCACTAATTGAAATTCATGTTTCATACAGAACTCTTGATTCATATGATTTTTCATTTTAATAGCTGTACTTAATGCTTCATCTTTACTAGTGATTTCTAAATTGTTTTCGAAGTCACTTCTTTTAAAACAACCACATACATTCTCTACAATAACTTTATGCATTTATTTTGTCCTTTAAAAATATTTTAATGTTTTAATTAATAAAAGAAGGGTATCAAAATATATTTGAGTAATTCTTATACTTTTTTATTAAGTGAGATTTTTAAAATAATCAAGATAGTTTTAGATAAAATGTTAACCTTTAATAATTTAACAAGGAATCAAATGCATATTACAAATACCATTTCACAAATTTTCGGAAAATTTGCAAAAACAAAATTTCCATCATTTATCCAAAAGTTCATAAATAATACATATGTAAAATCTTTAGGTTTAGATATGAGTGAATTTAGAAATGCGAAATTTTACAACTCTTTAAATGACTTATTTACTAGAGAATTAGCCATAGCAAGACAAATTGATGAAAGTGAAAATACTTTTATCTCTCCAACTGATAGTTATATCACTCAATGTGGAAAAATAAACAAAGAATTACTTCTTCAAATAAAAGGTATGGAGTATTCTGTAGAAGATATGTTGACATATAATTGTGCTAATAATTTTGAAAAAGTTAATAATGGTTCTTATATGAACTTTTATTTATCTCCAAAAGATTATCATAGATATCATGCTCCTGTAGATTTTAAAATAAATAAACTTGTACATGTACCTGGTAAACTATATCCAGTGAATATAAAATATTTAAATAAACAAATAGATCTATTTGTTGAAAATGAAAGAGTTATTTTAGAATGTACTCATAATGATAAACTTTTTTATATGGTTTTTGTAGGTGCTTTAAATGTAGGACAAATGGTATTTACTTTTGAACCTAAAGTTGAAACAAATACTGAAGAAAGAGACGTTCAGATATATGAATATGAAGATAAAGAAGTTAAAAAGGGTGATTGTTTAGGTTACTTTAAAATGGGTTCTACTGTTGTAATGGTTTGGGAAGAAAACTTTGTAGAATTAGAAGAATTATTAAACAATCCAGTGAAGTTTGGACAGACTATAGCAAAAAAAGTTTAAAGAATATTATTATTTAGGTGAACCTGAATCATTAATCAAATAAATTTAAGAGAATAAAAGTTTTTTTTAGCAAAAATAATAAATAAATTAATATAAGGATTTTTTATGTCAACAACAGAACTAGGAACTCTTCATCTACATGGAACGAAGAAAGGTGTTATTTCAGTTTCAAATGTAAGTGAACCATATGGTAAAGGTACATCAGATATCGTAAGTATTGGTATTTCATTAAATGGTAAAGATATTGAGTGGAAATCACATATTCCTTATGAAAACTTAGATGATGTGATTGCAATTTTACAAAAGGCAAGTGAAGATAAAAAAGACTCTTAATGAGTCTTTTTAATCAAAAGTAACATTTCTTCCTTCCTCTAACCATAAAGCCATACCACCTTCTAAATGTGTTACATTTGTATATCCATGGTTTTGAATCAAAAAATTACCTATAGTACGTGTTCTATTTGCATGTGCACATATTAAAATAAATTGTTGATCTTTTGAGGTAACAATTTTTTCAAAATCTTTCATCCAAGTAATAACATCATAATTTCCATACATATCAAAAAAAGTCATTTTATGAGAATTTTTAATTATTCCAGTAGCTTTCCATTCTTCTGGTCTTCTTACATCAATCATGACAATTCCATCTTTTACCATATATTCGACACTTTTTGGTGGTAAATCTATAAGTTCATTCATATTTTAACCCTATCACTTTCTTTAAAAAGACAAAATCTTATCATAGTAAATTTAACTTTAGTATAATTTTTAATTATAATACTATTTTTTTTAAGTCTTATTAAGATGTATTAACAAACTCTTTACAAATATTAACTATAATGTCTTAAAAAATTAAAGGGAATATATGAAAAAGGTACTAATTGGCTTAGTCTTTAGTTTTATAACATTATTTGCATTTGAACATTTAGAAACAAATAATATTGACGAAAAATTAAAAGGTAAGAATGCAATTGTAGACTTTTACGCAACTTGGTGTCCACCATGTAAAGTTTTAGCAAAAAATTTAATACAATTTGATAAAGTTAAACCATCAGATGTTGTTATATATAAACTTGATATTGACCAATATATGGATTTAGCAAAAAAATATAAAGTTAGAAGTCTTCCAACATTGGTATACTTTAAAGATGGAAAAGTAGTAGCTAAAGAAGTTGGAATAAGAGATGTTAACCAATTAGCTGCAAATTCTATGAAATATTTTAAATAAAGGTTTAAAATGGGTAAAAAGATATTATTATTTTTATTTTGTTCAATCTTTGCTTTTGCAATTGAGCAAAGTTTCCTTGAACCAGAAGAGGCATTTAAGCCAAAGTTTGAAGAGAGTAAAGATAAAGTAACGTTTAATTTAGGTTTAGGAGAAGCAATTTATCTCTATGATGAAAAGCTTAAAGTACTTATTACTAAACCTGAAAAAATTGATATTTCAAAAGATGTAAATCTTCCTAAAGCTGTTCCTTATGAAATTTGGCAAGTTCATTTTGATGATTTAAAAATTGATATTCCTTTTTCTTTAATTCAATCAAAAACAAATGCTTCAAGTGTAGAAATTGAAATTCAATTTCAAGGATGTTCAAAAGCTGGACTTTGTTATGCTCCAATGAGCCAGACGAAAACAATTAATTTTTCAAATGTTGTAACAGAAGAAAAAAAACAAGTTGAAGAGGTAGCACCTATTGCTCAAAACGAAACGGATGTTATTGCGGGAACACTTAAAAATGGAAGCTTCCTTTTAGTATTAGCTACATTCTTTGGATTTGGTTTATTACTTTCATTAACTCCTTGTGTTTTTCCTATGATTCCTATTCTTTCTTCTATTATTGTAAAAGCTGGAGATGATGGAAAGTTAACTGCTTCAAAAGGTTTCTTTTTATCTTTAGTATACGTATTAGCAATGTCATTTGCATATACTATTGCAGGTGTGTTAGCAGGCTTATTTGGTGCCAACTTACAAGTAGCACTTCAAAATCCTTATGTTTTAGTTGTATTTGCAGCTATTTTTGTAGCTCTAGCTTTTTCTATGTTTGGATATTTTAAACTTGAATTACCACAAAGTATACAAAATAAAGTAAACAAAACAGCAGATGGAAAAGAAAACCAAGGAATTGCAGGAATTGCAATTATGGGATTCTTATCAGCACTTATTGTTGGTCCATGTGTTGCGCCACCACTTGCGGGTGCTTTAGTTTATATAGGACAAACAGGTGATGCCTTCTTAGGTGGAGCAGCATTATTTGTAATGAGTTTAGGAATGGGTGCGCCACTTCTACTAATTGGTTTAGGGGCAGGGAAGTATATGCCAAAACCTGGTGGATGGATGGATTCTGTGACAAAAATCTTTGGTATTGTAATGCTTTCAGTTGCAGTTTGGATGTTAGATAGAGTGCTACCTGCTAGTATTGTGATGTACTTATGGTCATTATTATTTATTGGAGCTGCTTTATATTTAAAAGTATTTGAACATATTATTGCTAGACTTATTACTACTGTGATTTTAATTTATGGAGTTTTATTATTTGTTGGAGCTGTTAGTGGTGCAACAAATCCACTTGACCCTTTAAGTAAATTAACTTCTAAAACTGTTGCAGGACAAGTTGATACTACAAAATTAAAATGGAATTATGTAAAAACAAATGCAGAAATTGATGCGGCAGTTAAATCATCAACTAAACCTGTAATGTTAGATTTTTATGCTGATTGGTGTATCTCTTGTAAAGAGCTTGAAGGAATTACATTTAAAGATGCAACAGTTTTTGCAAAATTAAATGAGTTTACTTTAATCAAAGCAGATGTTACAAAGAATACAGATGATGATAAAGCTATGCAAAAGAGATTTGGTGTAGTTGGACCTCCTGCCTTGATTTTTTGGGATAAAGATAATAAAGAAATTAAATCTTCTCAAATAGTTGGATATAAAAATGCAGAAGATTTTCTAGAAATAGTAAATAAACACTTTAAATAAATTATTCATAATTTAGATATACTTCCTAAAAATAATATATTCTTTTAGGAAGTATAGATGGAGCTCTTCTTTTCAACATTTTTAAAAATGTTTTTTATAATGACCCCTTTTTTCGTTTTATCAGTTTTTCTAACTGTTACAAAAGAAGCTACAACAAAAGAGAAACATACTTTAGCAATCAAAGTCACAATTTCTGTAATTATAACCTGTCTTATTTTACTTTTCTTTGGTAAACATATTTTTTCAATTTTTGGTATTACTTTGGACGCATTTAGAATAGGTGCGGGGGCACTTCTATTTTTAACAGCCGTTGATTTAATTAGAGGAAGTAAAGATGGACAAGAGGTGGATGCTTCAAATTTACATGAATTAGCAGTTGTCCCTCTTGCTCTTCCTATTATAATTGGCCCTGGAGCTATTGGTGTTCTTATGGTTTTTGGAGCAGGGTTCAAAACTGCATCACAAATGTTTATAGGTAGCCTAGGAATTGTTTTTGCAGTTATAGTAGTGGGAATAATGCTTTATTTTTCAAATATAATAAACAAAGCAGTTGGCAAACAAGGTTTGCAAATTATATCTAAGATAATAGGACTATTTTTAGCAGCACTTTCTGCCCAAATTATCTTTACTGGGGTAAAAAACTTTTTAAGTTTATAGGGTTTTTATGACAGATTTTTCTAATGAAATAAATTTTTTAAAGCCAAATGTACAAATTGATTATAATAAAATAGATACTTTAGAAAATAAAAAGTTATTGAATCTTTTAGAGCAAAGATATAAGTTAAATAAAAATCAGATTGAACTTTTTAATGGACACAGTTCCGGAATATATTCAATACTAAAGTTTTTAAAATTAAAATACTGTTTTATATACTCTCCTTGTGATTTAGAATATAAAGAAGCAGCTTCAAACTTAGATTATGAAGTAAGACTTATCAATCGTTTTGAAAGCCTATCTTTACCTATAAAGAAGCAAAGTGTTGTTCTTTTTGCAAATCCTTCATATTTGGATGGTACCTATTATGATTTAGAAAAACTTTTTGAGTATTGGACTTCTATGGATGCCACAGTTATTATTGATGAGAGTTTATTAGATTTTTCTAATAATAAATCTTCAATTAAATTCTTTAAAGAGTATTCAAAAGTATATGTGATAAAAAATTTAAGTAAGTTTTATTCAAATGCCCAGTTAAATATTTCAACAATATTTTCAAGTAAAAAAAATATAGATGATTTAAGAAAATTTGAGCCAAGAAATAAACTGTCAAAGTTTGATATTAAATATTTAGAAGAGTCTTTACAAGATAGTAAATTTAAAGCTATTTCAAATCTGTCTCTTATACACATCTGACGCTGCCGACGAAGAGGA
>CAJXPH010000026.1 GCA_913057765.1 uncultured Campylobacteraceae bacterium | reverse complement strand
ACGAGATCCTCTCTGGTCTCGTGGGCTCGGAGATGTGTATAAGAGACAGATATATTTGACTTTAAAATTAATAAAAAAGGCTTCTTTAATATGTGCGGAATAGTTGGATATATTGGTAATCAAGATACAACAAATTTTTTATTAGATGGATTAAAAGAACTAGAATATAGAGGTTATGATTCAGCAGGTATTGCTTTATTAAATGATGAAAAAATTGATGTATTTAAAGCTTTAGGAAAACTAAAAAATTTAAAAGAAAAGGTTAGCAAGGCTACATTGTCTGAATATCATATTGGTATTGGACATACTAGATGGGCAACACATGGTAAGCCAACTGAATTAAATGCACACCCCCACCTAGGGGAATACTCTTATGTAGTTCATAATGGTATTATTGAAAATTATAAAGAGTTGAAAGAAGAATTAATTGCAGATGGTCATAATTTTGTTTCTCAAACAGATACAGAAGTTATTGTTCATCTTTTTGAAAACTATCAAAACAAATTAGATAATACTACTGAAGCTTTTAAATGTACAATTGAAAAACTTGAAGGAGCTTTTTCAATTCTTTTGATTTCAAAAGCTGATCCGTCAAAAATATTTTTCTTTAAACATGGAAGTCCTCTAATTATTGCTCGAGGAAAGGAAGAAAAAGAAGTTTTATTTTCATCTTCGGATGCTCCATTGATTGGTCTTGCAAATGACGTAGTTTATTTAGAAGATGGAGTTGGTGGAATTGCTTCTACTTCAGGAATTGAGTTTTTCAGTGACGATTATTCATGGTCTACTCTGCCAACATCTAAACAGTTTGCTCAAAAAGATGGTTTCAGATTCTTTATGGAAAAAGAAATTTATGAACAAAGTGATGTTGTAAGTGATTGCATGCTTGGTCGTTTAAATGATGAAGAAATTATATTTGATGAAATTGATACATCAATTTTAGACGGAATAAAAGAGATTAAAATTTGTGCTTGTGGTACATCTTATCATGCTGGACTTACGGCATCATATCTTTTCGAGAGATTATCGAAGATTAAATGCAATATCGAAATAGCTAGTGAATTTAGATATAAAGATCCAATTCTTTCAAAAGATACACTTTTTGTTGTAATTTCTCAAAGTGGTGAAACTGCTGATACTCTAGAAGCTTTAAAAATGGCAAAAAATGCTGGTTTGAAATCGTTAGTAATTTGTAATGTTGACAACTCGTCAATGACAAGAACTGCAGATTATACTATACTTACACGGGCAGGTATTGAAAAAGGTGTCGCTTCAACTAAAGCATTCTCAACGCAAACGGTTGTTTTATGGATGCTTGCTTTATATTTTGCAAAGGCAAATGATGTAATTAGTAATGATATTTTACAAAATGAAATACATGCATTAAGAGAAGTTCCTTCTTCATTAATTGTTGCTGATAAAATGCACGAGAAGGCCAAAAGATTATCAAAAAGATATCTACATGGTCACGGTTTTTTCTTTATAGGACGAGATGTCTTTTTCCCATTAGCACTTGAAGGTGCTTTAAAATTAAAAGAAATTTCATATTTACATGCAGAAGGATATCCTGCAGGTGAAATGAAACATGGTCCAATAGCATTAGCTGATCCAGAATTATTCACGATTGCGCTTATGCCAGAAAATTTATTATATGATAAAATTAAATCTAATGTTGAGGAACTAAGTGCAAGAGATAGTACTATATGTGCAATTTCTCCTCTTGATTTTGAACTTGCAGATGATTTTATAAAGACTCAAAAAACTGACCATTATATGTTAGAATTTTTTGAGATGTTAGTTGTATTGCAACTCCTTTCTATGGAGATTTCAGTACGATTAGGAAATGATGTTGACATGCCAAGAAACTTGGCTAAGTCCGTAACTGTTGAATAAATATTAATTTTTTATTTTTTTATTAGAATTTAAAGATAAAAATAAGTATCGATTTAATGGAAAACAAACATGGAAAACAATATAGGAAAACAAAAATGGAAAACAAAAAAACAAATTACTTATTTACAAGTGAAGTAGTAAGCCCAGGGCACCCAGATAAATGTGCAGATATTATTGCAGATACAATAGTTGACAAGTTAATTATTGAAGATAAAAATAGTAGAGTTGCCTCAGAGGTTTTCGTTGCTGGAAAACATGTAGTAATTGGTGGAGAAGTTAAATCTCAATGTCAATTATCTCAAAAAGAATATGAAGATTTAGTAAAAGATGCCCTTGCTAAAATTGGTTATGATGGTAAGTCAGCGTTTACAAAAGAACAATGTTTACATCCAGATGATATACAAGTTCAAGTTTTATTAAATCAACAGTCTCCAGATATTTCTCAAGGTGTTGACCAAGAAACTGGAGAAATTGGTGCAGGTGATCAGGGTATTATGTTTGGTTTTGCATCAACTGAAACTGCTGATTTAATGCCAGCTGCGATATCATATGCAAGAATGCTTTCTGATAAAGTATATAATTATGCATTGAATCATAATCATAAACTTGGTGTTGATATTAAAACTCAAGTTACTGTTGATTATGGTAATAAAGCAAATTTTGAGAATTGTAAACCTCAAAAAATACATACAATTGTTGTATCTGCACCTTCAGTTGAAGATATGCCAATTGAAGAAGTTAGAGAATTGATTCAAGGTTTAATTGATGATACTGGACTTCCTACAAATATGTATAATAAGGATGAAACAATTATTCATATTAATCCAACTGGAAGATATGTAAGTCACTCTTCTTTACATGATAGTGGATTAACAGGAAGAAAGCTAATTGTAGATTCATTTGGAGGATATTCACCAATTGGTGGTGGAGCTCAATCTTCAAAAGATTATACAAAAGTTGATAGAAGTGGATTATACGCTGCACGTTGGATTGCAAAGAACATTGTTGCCGCTGGATTAGCAGGAAAAGCTGTTGTACAACTTTCTTATGCAATTGGTGTTGCACGTCCAACTTCTGTTTCTATTGATACAATGGGAACATATACAAAATTTGATGATGATAAATTATCTCAAATTATAATGGATGAATATTCTCTAACTCCAAGATGGATTACTGAGAAATTTGGATTAGATAAACCATCAAGTGAAACTTTCCTGTATGCAGATGTTGCAGCAAGAGGACAAGTTGGTCAAAGTGACTATCCTTGGGAAAAACTAGATGAAGTAGAAAAATTAAAAAACTTATAATATAATAAGGACAAACTTGTTTGTCTTTTTAGTGTTTCCTTCTTTACGAAAGACTAATTATCTTTGGTAAAAGAAGTTATAAAATCAAAAGGTTCCTATAAATTGGGAACTAATTTATAGGAGAATACAATGGATTTAAAAAACCTATTTAGTAAAATTTCATTTGATAGTAATGAGAAAGAACAACCTTCGAAAAAAGATGCACCTACCCATTGGATAAAATGTCCAGAATGTGCATCATTAATGTTTTTTAAAGAGGTTGAAAATCAAAATAACATTTGTCCAAAATGTAATTTTCATATGAGAATAGGGGCAAAAAGAAGAATAGAAATCTTAACTGACGTTGACTCTTTTGTTGAGTATGATACTGATTTAAAACCTATTGATCCTTTAAAGTTTGTCGATAAAAAATCTTATAAGAAAAGAGTTGATGAAGCTACTAAGAAAACAGGAAGAAGTTCTGCTGTTGTAAGTGGTGATTGTTCAATAAATGGTGTACCAGCTCAAATTGTAGTATTTGATTTTGCATTTATGGGTGGTTCTTTAGGTTCTGTTGAAGGTGAAAAAATTGTTCGTGCAGTTGATCGAGCAATGGAAAAACATCAAGGACTTATTATTGTTTCTGCTTCAGGTGGCGCACGAATGCAAGAGTCAACTTTTGCTTTAATGCAAATGGCAAAAACATCAGCTGCATTAAAAAGAATGGATAAAGCAAAACTTCCTTTTATCTCTGTTCTTACTGATCCAACTATGGGTGGAGTTTCTGCTTCATTTGCTTTCTTAGGTGATGTTATAATGGCAGAACCAGGAGCTCTTGTTGGATTTGCAGGGCAAAGGGTTATTAAACAAACGATTGGTAGTGATTTACCAGAAGGTTTTCAAAGAGCTGAATTTTTACTTGAAAAAGGTTCTATCGATATGGTTGTTAGTAGAAATGACATGAAACAAACGCTTTCAGATTTATTAACAATGTTTTCAAGAACTACTAACGCTAGCTAATGGCTACAAGATTTGAAGAAGCCTTAGGTTTTGAACTTAAGGTTTCTAATCTTCTTTATGCTTTATGTGACTACCAGACTATTATAAAACAAAATATACTTCTATATGATTTTTTAAATATTATAAAAAAATATGATTTAAAAGTTTTACAATATAGAGATAAAATCAACTCAATAGAAACTCAAATTAAAAATTTACAATATTTAAAAAAGTATATTGACATACCAATAATTATAAATGATAAAATTGAATTAATCCAATATGCAGATGGAATTCATTTAGGTCAAGAAGATTTGGAAAAGATTCATGTTAATAAAAAACTGGCAATAAAAATCATAAGAAAGAGAATAGGAAATAAACTTTTAGGTTTATCAACACATAATGAGATTGAAATCTTAGAAGCAAATGAACTTGATATAGATATGATTGGACTTGGAGCATACAAAACTACTTCAACAAAAGATGTACCAAATATATTAGGAGATAAAATTAGCTATTTAGCAAAAATATCAAATCATCCAGTTTGTGCAATTGGTGGAGTTGATATAGAAGATAAGATTGAAAACATATCATTTAACGTTGTAGGTTCAGGATTATATGATGACTAAAAGGAATCCCTGTGGTTAAAATTAATATTTATGCGATAGTGAAACCCTCTTCTGATGAATTTGATAAATTATCAAAAGAGTTTATTAAGATGTGTTCAAAATATGCAAAAGTTCAAGTGCATTCAATTTTTAATAAAAATATTTCAAAAGCGCAAACAATTGGCGAAAAAGAAGCAAAACTGTCATATTCTGATGCATATAAACCATATATGAGTGGTTATTGTATTGCCTTAGATGTTTTAGGAAAAAGTGTTGATAGTTTTGAGTTCTCTAAAATGATAACAAATAACAGTGAAATTAATTTTTTTATTGGTGGTGCTTATGGATTTGAAAAAGATTTTCTAAAAAAATGTGATAAAATTATTAGCCTTAGTTCTCTCACAATGGCTCATAAAGTGGTCACTCTTGTACTTTTAGAACAAATTTTCAGAGGACTTGCTATAAAAAACAACCATCCTTATCATAAATAATTTATATAGATTTAAGTATAATAGCAAAATTTTTAAAAAAGGTATAATGTGGCTAACTCAAAACAGATTGAAGAATTAAAAGAAATCTTAATTGAAAGAAAAGAAACAATTACTAAAAACATTCAAGGTAGTAGGGACAGTATCGATGCTTTGAAAGGTTCAGAGTGTAAAGATGAGTTTGATTATGCAGAGGTTTCAAGTGATAGTTTTAAAGAAGGAATTATTGCAAACCAACAAATCAAAGAGTTGGATGAAATCGAAGATGCCATAAAGAGAATAGAAAAAGGTACTTATGGTGTTTGTGAAATGTGTGATGAATCAATTGCTATTGGAAGATTAAGAGCAAAACCATTTGCAAAATTCTGTACTCCTTGTAGAGAGATTTACGAAGTAGAACAATAAAAAAAGGATAAAATGTGGGACTTAAAACGTATATAGGTTTTTCTTTAGTATTACTAATTGCTGTAGGAGTTAGTGGGTATGCTGTTCAAAATGGAGAATATGAAATTTCTGCATGGGGACATTCATTATCATTACCAATTATAGCTTGGGTATTAGCACCTGCTGTTGTATTATTTGTTTTTTCAGTACTACATTTAATGTTTTATGGTTCTGTGAATTATTGTAAAAATAGAGGGTTTGATAAAGATGAATTAACAATAGTTGAAACAATAAAATCAATACTTTTACAAAAAGATGACAAGAAAAAATTTAAAACTCTTGGTTATAAAAATGTAGCTTCTATTTTAAATCAATTTAATATTGATGTAAAAGATTCTGCATTTACTTCTTCTAATGAGGGTTTAAATCAAGTGGTTTCACAAATAAAAGATATTAAATCTGGAAAACATGTTAATGAAAAACCGTTAAAATTAAAAGGTGATTCATTACTTGCAAAACAAAATTTGATAAATAAAATCAATGAACAAGTTGATTATGCTGTTGATATTTTAAAAAAAGCCACTCAATTTTCACCAGAAGTTGTAAGAGTTGCTTATTTTAATGTTTTAGAAAATAAAAGTATGACTACAATTAAAAAAGTTTATAACAATGTTATTCTTGACAAAGAAATGGCATTAAAACTTTTTCTAAAAGATATTGATAATACTGATTTTGGATTATCTAAAGAAGAAGTTTTAAAAATTACAAAAAGTCTTAATTATTCAAAAGAAGAATATGTGACATTAGCAAAATTGTATAAAGATGGTTTAACTCCAGATAAATTATTACAACTTTTTGAAACTATTTCAGAAGATAATGAAATTGCGATGGATGCATATTTCTACGTTTTATTAGAACTTGAAATGATTGATAAGACAAAAGAAATATTGTCAGGGTATCCTGATAATGAATTTGTAATATTTAGAGCACTTTTAGATTTAAAAGATGCTGGAAAACACTATTCAGTGGATGATCTTACTTACATTTAATGAAAAAAAATAAAATAGATTTTAGCCAACCCTTAATGGTGTTGGCTCCACTTGCTGGATATACTGACTTACCCTTCCGTGCTGTAGTAAAAAAATTTGGAGCTGATGTTACAATCTCTGAAATGATATCTTCTAATGCATTAGTTTATAAATCAGAACGCACTCGTAAAATGATTGAAAAATCTCCTAGTGAAGATCCTTATATAGTTCAAATTGCTGGAAACTGTAAAGAAATGGTAAAAGATGCTGTTCAGATTTTAAATGAAATTGATGGTATTGATGGTATTGATTTAAACTGTGGCTGTCCTGCACCAAAAGTATTTTCTCATGGTTCCGGTTCAAATCTTTTAGGTGATTTAAAAAAACTTGAAGAGATTTTAGGAGCAGTAAAAGAATATAGTACAAAGCAATATACAAGTGCAAAAGTAAGAATAGGGGTAAATGAAAAAATACCTGTGGATATTGCAAAAGCTGTTGAATCATGTGGAGTTGACTTTGTATCAGTGCATGGTAGGACAAGAGCAGGGAAATATAAAGCACCAGTTGACTATGATGCAATTAGAATGATGAAAGAAGCTGTGTCTATTCCTGTTATAGCCAATGGTGATATAAAAAGTTATGAAAAAGCGAAAGAAGTATTAGAATATACAAAAGCTGATGGTGTTATGATTGGACGTGCTGCAATTGGAAACCCTTGGATTTTTTATCAATTAAAAAATGGTATTGAAGATATAAGTGAAGATAAAAAAAGAGAAATAATATTAGAACATTATGATGAAGTATTAAAATTTCATGGTATTCATGGCTCAGTAATGTTTAGAAAACTGCTACATTCTTATTCTAAAGGATATAAAGGTGCCGCAGAATTTAGAGATATCATTAATCGTATTTCTGATGAAAAAATTATGCGTGATATGATAGAAAACTTTTTTTAAAAACATTTTGGATAGAATACCGTACTTTTAGAAAAGGATATTTTTGTCTGAACATTATTATGAATTAATAATCAAACCAAAACAACATTACAATACATTCGTAGATCTGTTAAGTTCATTGACTAATAACGCAATAGAAGAAACAGAAGACTCTATAATTGCAAGGAATGAAGAAGATTTAAGTGACGTAGAATTTGGAATAAATGAATTTGCTAAAGCGTTAAATGTAGAGTGTGAAACAATTTTAACAAAAAAAGAAAATATTGATTGGATTAAACAGTATCAAGAATCTGTTAAGTCTGTAGAAGTTGGAAAATTTTATATTAGACCTTCTTGGGATGAACCTAGAGTTGATAAAATAAATATCATTATTGATCCAGCTTTATCTTTTGGCTCAGGTCATCATGAAACTACATCAAGCTGCTTAGAAGCAATTAGTAAATATGTATCTAAGGGTGCTACTGTATTAGATGTTGGAACAGGTAGTGGAATTTTAGCAATAGCTTCTTCAAAACTAGGAGCTAAAGTTGATATTTGTGATACTGATGGTGTTTGTATAAAAGACACTATCTCAAATTATGAATTGAATAATGAAACTTTTCATGAATCTTGGATTGGAAGTGCTAATACTACAAGAAAGAAATTTGATGTAGTAATTGCAAATATTGTTGCAGATGTATTAGTTTTCATATCAAAAGATTTAAAAAATTGCTTAAGTGAGGATGGTATACTTGTTGTATCAGGTATATTAGATAAACATATAGATAAAGTTTTGAGAAAATTTAAAGACTTAGAACAATTAGAGCTAATTCATAAAAATGAATGGGTAACTATAGTATTTAAAAAATAAAAAGGGAGTTATATTTTATGGCTGATAAGAACAATAGAAATAGTAATAGTGGTGGAGATAATAACAATAATTTTTTTAACAATAATCCACTTTTAGTATTTGTAATTTTTTCAATAGTAACAATATTTGTATTCAAAGCAGTATTTCCAGAAGGAAATAATACTGGAATGGGGAATCAAACTTCATCAGCATTTGCTGGTAAAGCTAAAAGCCAAACTGTTGCTTACTCTGATTTGAAAAAACTAATTACTAGTGGCAAGATTGACCATGTTGGAATTGGTAATACTCAAATAAAAGCATTATCAAAACCTTCAAATGGAATGGTTACAACATATACAGCAAGAAGGGTTATTCCTGATGATACGTTAATTCCAAGTTTAGAAAAACAAGGAATTACTTATGGTGGAATAAGTGAAGAAAATTTAATTGCTGATGTACTTTTTGGATGGGTTTTACCTATTTTCATATTTTTTGCAATTTGGATGTTTTTAGCAAAAAGAATGTCAAAATCTATGGGTGGAGGTTCAGGAGGAATTCTTGGAATTGGAAGTTCTAAGAAAATGATTAATTCTGAAAAACCAAATGTAACATTTGATGACATGGCCGGAAATAAAGAAGCAAAAGAAGAAGTACAAGAAGTTGTTGATTTCTTAAAAGAACCGGATAGATATGTAAAACTTGGAGCTCAAATTCCAAAAGGTGTTTTACTTGTTGGACCTCCGGGAACTGGTAAAACTTTACTTGCAAAAGCAGTTGCTGGTGAAGCTAGTGTTGAGTTTTTATCTGTATCTGGTTCTGCATTTATTGAGATGTTTGTTGGTGTTGGAGCTTCAAGAGTTAGAGATTTATTTGAACAAGCTAAAAAAGTAGCACCTGCTATTATCTTTATTGATGAAATTGATGCTATTGGTAAATCTAGAGCATCTGGTGGTCCAATGGGTGGAAATGATGAAAGAGAACAAACTTTAAATCAATTACTTGCAGAAATGGATGGATTTTCAACTGAAGTAGCACCTGTTATTGTATTAGCTGCAACAAATAGACCCGAAGTACTTGACCCAGCACTTTTAAGACCTGGAAGATTTGATAGACAAGTACTTGTTGATAAACCAGACTTCGAAGGTAGAAAAGAGATTCTTAATGTACATATCAAAGGTGTAGTTACTGGAAATGATGTAGATTTAGTAGAAGTAGCACGAATGACAGCAGGACTAGCTGGAGCCGATTTAGCAAATATTATTAATGAAGCTGCACTTTTAGCGGGACGAGCTAAAAAAGATGAAGTTACATATAGTGATTTTAAAGAAGCTGTTGAAAGACAAATTGCAGGACTTGAAAAGAAATCAAGAAGAATTTCTCCAAAAGAGAGAAAAATTGTTGCTTATCACGAATCAGGACATGCTGTAATTGCAGAGATAACAAAAGGTGCTAAGAAAGTAAATAAGGTTTCAATTGTTCCAAGAGGAATGGCTGCCTTAGGATATACTCTTAATACTCCTGAAGAAAATAAATATTTAATGCAAAAACATGAACTTATTGCTGAAGTAGATACTTTATTAGGTGGAAGAGCAGCAGAAGAAGTATTTATTGGTGAAATATCAACAGGTGCTGGAAATGACCTAGAACGTGCTACGGATATTATTAAATCTATGGCTTCAATTTATGGGATGAGTGATGTCGCAGGTCTTATGGTTTTAGAAAAAAGACAAAACCAATTTTTAGGTGGACAAACAACAAAAGATTTCTCTGATGAAATGTCAAAAAACTTAGATGATCATATTAAAACTCTATTAAATGAAAGATATGCAATTGTTCTTGAATCATTAAGAGAACATAATGATGCAATCGAAGAGATGACAGCAGAACTACTTGAAATTGAAGTTCTTTCTGGTGAAAGAGTTCGAGAGATTATTAAAGCTCATGGTGGAGAAGTTTTTGAAGATGAAGATTTACATTCTGAATCTATAAAAGATGAAACAACTAAAGATGATACGACTGACAATAATGATGTTGTTGAACCTGAAGAATCAGAAGAAGTTAATTCTGAAACTATAAGTGAAGTAGTTGATGAAGATAATGAAGAAAAAAAAGATAAAGAGTAAAAATGTTTGATAGTATTATTGCAAAAGAGGGTCAGAAATCTATTTTAGTTGCATTTATTGCAATGTTAGTATTTATTTTAGCTGGATGCAGTTTTCTTGCTTTTATATCTTTTGCCGTAGTACTGGTTTTTGTTTTCCTTTATAGAAATAATACTCTTAAAATTAATTCTAGCTCAACAGAAATATTATCTCCAATCTCTGGAATTGTTTCTGCAATAGATGTAAAAGATAAAAATAAACTAATACATATTGATGTTAGTTTATGTAATTCACACATTTTAAGAGCATTAGAAGATGGTAAATTTGAAGTTACAAATAAAAGAGGATTAAACCTTCCTCTAGCGACTTTTAAAGCAAAAGTGTTAAATGAAAAAGCAAAAATTGAATTTGAAAATACTTCTTTAGAATTAATTTCTTCAATGTGCAATTCAAATATTGACATAAAAGAAAATATCAACTCATTAAAAGGCGATAGAATTGGAGTTTTTTTACAAGGTCAGATTATTGTTACTTTGAAGTCAGAACTTGAACTTTCAGTGAAAATTGGAGATAAAGTTGAATCTGGAATATCTGTAATTGCTAATAAAATAGTTTCAGAAGAGAAAAAAGAAGAAGAAAACATATAGTTTTCTTGACAAAAAGAATTTAACCTATTATAATTCTTCACTACAAAATTTAGGAGAGTACAATGAAAATATTTGATTTTTATAATAACCATTTCATAAAAAGTGTTAACACTCTTCTTCTCCTTACTAAATCACTCTAATATTTAATAATTAAATATAATTAACAATCACGCAAACAGTTTTACTTTTTTTATAATAAAAAAAGGATATAATACACACTTTTACAGGGGTTAAACAATGGATAAAAATAGAATTATAGTATTTGATACGACATTAAGAGATGGAGAACAATCTCCTGGTTGTTCAATGAATACAGAAGAAAAAATAAAAGTAGCATTACAATTAGAAAAATTAGGTGTTGATGTAATTGAAGCAGGTTTCGCTGCAGCATCACCTGGAGACTTTGATGCTGTTAGTAGAATTGCAGAACAAGTTAAAAATTCTTCAATTTGTTCTTTAAGTAGAGCAATTGATAATGATATTAAGCAATCTGCTTTAGCAGTTGCAAAAGCACCATTACATAGAATACATACATTTATCGCAACCTCACCGATTCATATGAAATATAAATTAAAAATGAGTGAAGCAGAAGTTATCAAAAGAGCAGTTCATGCAGTTGAATATGCAAGAACATTTGTTGAAGATGTTGAATTTTCTTTAGAAGATGCTGGGCGTTCTGAAATTCCATTTATGAAAGAAGTTATGGATGCAGTTATAAATGCTGGTGCTTCAACAATTAACTTACCTGATACAGTAGGATATAGATTGCCTCATGAATTAGGTGCAATGGTAAAAGAATTGTCTGAATTTGCAGGAGATAGAGCTATTATCTCTGTTCATAATCATAATGACTTAGGTTTATCAACAGCTAATACTTTAGCGTCAATAATGAATGGTGCTAGACAGATTGAAGTTACTATGAATGGTTTAGGTGAAAGAGCTGGTAATTCTGCTTTAGAAGAGGCTGTAATGGCTATTAAAACTAGAAAAGATGCTTTTGGAGAATTATATACAAATATAAATACTCCGGAGTTATATCCTACTTCTAGATTAGTTGCAACAATTACTGGTGTTGAACCACAACAAAATAAAGCAATTGTTGGTAAAAATGCATTTGCTCATGAAAGTGGAATTCACCAAGATGGTATGTTAAAAAATAATGAAACATATGAAATTATGAGACCTGAAGATGTTGGAGTATTTAAAGAATCAACATTAATTTTAGGTAAACATTCTGGACGTGCAGCATTCAGAGATAGAATTGAACACTTAGGGTTTGATAAAATTTCTGATGAAGAATTAAATTCTGCATTTGAAAGATTTAAAATATTAGCTGATAAGAAAAAAGATGTTACTGATGATGATATTAGAATGTTAATAACTGATGAATCATTAAATCAAGACAAAACTTATGAGTTAGTTGGATTACAAATCTCTGATTGTTCAAACGGTATGCCGATGGCAGCAGTATCAATTAAACACAACGATTCAGTTATGAAAGACGCAAATATTGGCGAAGGTACAATGGATGCTATCTTTAAAACAATTGATAGATTAACTGGAATTTCGGGAAGTTTACAAAGTTATAATGTAACTTCTGTTAGTGAAGGAAAAGATGCTTTAGCAAAAGTTACAACAAGAGTTACATTTGATGAAGATGCTCCTTCTTTTGTAGGTCATGGATTAAGTATTGATACAATGCTTGCAACTGCAAAAGCTTATTTAGGTTCAGTAAATTCTTATATTTCTCAAAAAGAAAGATTATCTAAATCTACTGCACACCAAGTTTAAAATAATGTAAAGTAGCTTAAGCTACTTTACATCTTTAAATAGACTTGAAATCCCCAATAATAAACACTTCAACGTTACTTCTTCAGCTAAAAATATGAATAATAATATTAAAATAATAAATTAGTTAGGTATTTTTATACATAATAAGTGGAGGAGAGAAAAACTTATGACTCAATTTAACTTCTTTCTAAAATTATTAAAAGAATCTTTTAGGGACTTGATTCCTATTGTTTTAGTAATTTTATTTTTTCAATTAGCTATTATTCAAGCTGTACCCGAAGGATGGGTTTCAACTGCAATTGGTTTAGTAATTGTTGGTGTTGGACTTGCAATCTTTTTACAAGGTCTTGAAATTGGTATTTTCCCAGTAGGGGAAGGACTTGCTCGAGATTTTGCAAAACACAGTTCTATGGGATGGGTACTGATTTTCGGTTTTTTAATTGGATTTGGTACAACTATTGCAGAGCCTGCCTTAGCAGTTATTGCGGATAAAGCAGCTTCTATCTCTAGTGGTAGAATTGATGCGACTGTCTTAAGAATGGTAGTGGCCCTTTCAGTTGGATTTGCAATATTCCTAGGGGTATTTAGGATTATAAAAGGTCATCCAATTCACTATTATATTATCACAGGATATATTGTAGTAGTGAGTGTTACTTTTTTTGCTCCACAAGAAATTATTGGACTTGCATACGATTTAGGTGGAGTTACCACCTCTACAGTTACTGTTCCTTTAGTAGCAGCACTTGGTATTGGACTAGCCTCATCGATTAAAGGAAGAAACCCTGTAATTGATGGATTTGGTTTAATCGCATTTGCATCATTAACTCCAATGATTTTTGTTCAGATTTATGGAATTGCAGTTTACAACTTGGTAGATGCACAAGAAGTTGCTAATGTAGTTGTGAAATCAGCTGTTTCTTCTCCTGCAGATATCTCTATTAATTCTGTAATCTCTGGGATAGGAAATGTTGTTAGAGACGTTGTTCCTATTTTAGCAATTATTATGTTCTTCCAATATGGTGTACTAAAAAAAGGTATTCAAAACTTAAAAACTGTATTTTTTGGATTTGGTTTAGTTATTTTAGGTCTTTATGCATTTATTTTAGGTTTAGAACTAGGGTTATTTTCACTTGGTGAAACAATGGCGTATCAACTTACTAAAGGTGATTCAGTATTTGTTATATATGCATTTGCTTTTGCTATTGGTTTTTCTACAACAATGGCCGAACCAGCCCTTATGGCAATTGCAAAAAAAGCAAAAGAAATATCCGATGGTAAGATAAATGATTTTGCCTTAAGACTATTTGTTGCAGCAGGTGTTGCAATGGGTATTGCACTTGGAGCATTTAGAATTGTTGATGGCGGTCATATTCATTATTACATTATTGTAGGATATCTATTAGTAATTGTACTTACATTTATTGCTCCTAAGTATATTATTCCTATTGCATATGATTCTGGTGGGGTTACGACTTCTACTGTAACAGTTCCTCTTGTTGCAGCACTTGGTATTGGACTTGCTACAAATATTGAAGGAAGATCTCCTCTTATTGATGGTTTTGGTCTTATCGCATTTGCATCACTTTTCCCTATGATTACTGTAATGCTTTACGGTATATTAACAGAGAAACTTGGCGTTAAATCAGATACTGAAATTGAAGCTGCTAATATTCTAAAAGATGCTCTTGTTGATGCAGAAAATATGGATTTAGCAACTGTAAATATAGATGGTAGTGATAGACGACATTCTTTACCTATGGACTTTAGTGCGGTAGTTATCCTTGTTCCTAAAGATAAAAAAATTGATGCTATTCAAGCTGCAAATAAAGCAGGGGCACCTGGTGTTACAGTTCTTCGTGCGGATGGTATTGGACTTGGTAAAATTGATAACTATTATAGAACTTCTTTTGAAGCAAATGATGCGATGTTACTATTCTTGCTTCCTCAAAGTTTAGTAAACCCTGTTATTAAATCAATTATTCATTCTTTACATATTACAACAAGTGGAAAAGGAATTGCTTTTGCCTTCCCATTAACACATATGAAAGGTATTAGTTTAAGTAGACATGATATTTTTGTTAATAGAAAAGATCATACTAATCCTGATATTAATACTGAAGAATTAATTAAAAAAGAAGAAGAAAAAGTTGATGAGAAAATAAAAGAGACAGCTGTCGTGCATGACCCAAGTATCAATAAATAATGATATCGATGAAATAATTAGTACAGGGGAACCTGTACTAATATATTTTTCTGGTGAAAATTGTTCTGTTTGTCAGGTTTTAAAACCAAAAATTGATGAAGTAATTCCACAAAATTTTCCTAAAATGAAAACATACGAAGTAAAAGCTGATTTGTATAAAGAGATAGCAAGCAGTTTTTCGGTATTTTCTATTCCAACAATACTTGTTTTTTTTGATTCAAAAGAGTTTTTCCGTAAAGGAAGAAATCTTTCTATTTCACAATTTGTGAATGAACTTAAAAGACCATATACTTTATTTATGGATTAGGATTTTATGAAAAGAACACTCTGGATTATTTTATTTGTATTTATTGCTATGCAATTTATTCAAACAGAAAAAATAAATAAACAAACACCAAAAGAATTAGAAATAAAAGCACCTGAACCTATTATGACAATGCTTAAAAATGCTTGTTATGATTGTCATTCTAATGAAGTGAAATGGCCTTGGTATTCAAACATTGCTCCTCTTTCTTGGATGATTGATAGACATGTTTCTCATGGAATAAGTGCTTTAAATTTTTCGGAATGGGAAAATTATACAGAAGAAGAAAAGAAAAAAGAATTAAAAGAGATATTTAGAACAGCATATGCTTCTATGCCATTAGCGGATTATATTACATTTCATGAAGAAGCAGATTTAACAAGAGAACAAAGAACAATGATTAGAGACTGGACTGGAGTGAAAAAGTAAATTGAGAGAAGAAGTTCAAGAGTTATTAGATCAAAAGAAAACACTTTTAACTGTTACATATTTTAAACTACAAAGACTATTTGAAAAAAAGTATGGAGAAAATACTGTAGTTCTAATGGAAATTGGAACATTTTTTGAAGTGTATGAAGTAAATAATGATGATGAACAAGTAGGAAAAGCAAAAGAGATAGCAGAACTTTTAAATATTCAATTAACACGTAAAAATAAATCAATTTTAGAAAATTCTCCCGAAAATCCAATCATGGCTGGTGTTCCTGCAATTTCTCTAGAAAAACATTTAGCAAGAATAATTTCTGAACAAAAATATACAGTTGTAATAATTAGACAACGTGGTGTTCCACCTAAAGTTAGTCGTTATCTAGATACTGTTGTATCTCCAGGTACAAACTTTGATTTTGTGATTGACCAAGATGAAAACAATATTACATCTTTGGTAATTGACCAAATTAAAGGGATCTATTTAGTTGGATATTCTGCAATAGATGTTACAACTGGGAAGTGTTTTTATAATGAAGTTCATGGAACAAGTGAAGATAAGTTTTATGCACTTGATGAAGTTTTCAATTACATGAATATGCATAAAACAAATGAAATCATAGTTACTTTTTCAGATAAAAATATAAATCAAAAAGAAGTAATAGATTATTTAGAATTAACACTAAAAACTTTTCATATAGGAACATTTTGTCCAAAAATATCTTATCAAAATGAACTATTTAAAAATGTATTTAATATAGAATCACTTCTAACTTCAATTGAACATCTTGATATGGAAAGAGTGCCTCTAAGTACCGAAGCACTTGCCATTTTAATTGATTTTGTAATAAGTCATGATTCAAATATTGTTCAAAAACTTTCATTTCCAGTTAAACTTGATGTTAGTAAATATATCTATCTTGGAAATAATGCTTTAGAACAATTAAATATAATAGAAACAACACATAATCCAAGTTTGATAAAACTTATAAATAATACATCAACGGCAATGGGAAAAAGACTTTTAAAAGAGAGACTAACCCATCCAGTTAAAGATGCAAAAGAACTTTTAAGACGTTATGCACTTTCAAAAGAATTATATGACTATCATGCTCCTATTGAAAATGAGCTTGCAAATATTTATGATATAGAAAGACTAACAAGAAGAATAAAACTTACAAGACTTCACCCTTTTGAATTAAATTATCTATATGATTCACTTCTTAGTATTAAAGAAGTTGTATCTTTTATGGAAAACTACAAGTTTATCACTCCACCTTGTTCATTAGCTCAACTTCAAATGTTTATGGATTCAATTGAGTCTACCTTTGATTTATCAGTATCTGGAAAGTATATGCTAAAAGATGTTGAGCGGAATATGGTTTGTGATGGAGTAAATATACAAATTGATGAACTAAATAAAGAGAATGAAGAACTTTATGGAAAATTAGAACTTCTTAAATCTCACATATTTACTTTTATAAATAGTAATGATTCAAATTATGTAGGTATCAATAGACTAGATAAGGAAGGTTTCTTTTTATCTTTAACTAAAAATAGATTTAATCTTATCAAAGAAGACTTACTTAATTCACACATTATTATAGATGATGAACTTCTTTTATTTAAAGATTTTAATATAAAAATTCAAACAACTTCTGTGAAAATATCTTGTAAATTTACTGATACTATTTCAGACAAATATGTACATAATTTAAGAACTGTCTCTTATACACATCTCCGAGCCCACGAGACCAGAGAGGATCTC
>CAJXPH010000025.1 GCA_913057765.1 uncultured Campylobacteraceae bacterium | reverse complement strand
ACTATCCTCTTCGTCGGCAGCGTCAGATGTGTATAAGAGACAGATTTCAAACTATTCAAATGAAGGATATATGCTATTTATAAATAATATTTCTAATTAATCTTATACGTTTATCTAAATCGTTAAATTTTCACTTTTTCATAATCATATATTTATAGAATAGGGCAAGAGAAGTTAGTATAACCCTTATTTATTATATAAAAAACAATATTCACTACTATAAATCCTTGATATTTTAAAAAAAAACCATAATATAAGCCGGTATACATTACACTGCGACATAATAAAAGGAAATAAATATATGAATGAAAATTTAGAATCAATAAAAGCAGATAGACCAAATATCATCACTTCAGAAATTGAAGCAATAGGTTTTTATCGTAAAATGGATACAAAGGCTACTGTTATTGATATGATTGCAGGTAAATATGTTATTGTTGAAGAATATTTTAGCAATGGTTTACAAGTTTTAGCTGAACTAAAAAGAAACCTAGAACTAAAATATACGGACAAAAGTTTTCAAGGACAACGTAAGTATCGTTCGGCTTTTCGTGAAGCTTCACATAGATTATTAATTAAAGTAGAAGATAATAAATTAACTGTTAAAAAAGCTCCAAATATTGGTTGGTTAAAAGAATTATATCCAGATGCTTCGGAATTCTATATATCTTTTCCTGAAATTCAAGGAATGAATAGTTCATGGCAGTGGTATAAAAAGGGAATTGAAGTTAAAACTTTAGATTTATATCTTCACCCATATTATGGAACATATTTCCCAACACGATTTGATCATTTAAAATTATTTGATAAGTGGCTAAAAAAATATGATGGACCTAAGAATAATGTAATTGAAATTGGTGTAGGAAGTGGTGTTTTATCTTTTCAATTAATCCAAAATGGTTTTGAAAATATTACAGCAACAGATATAAATAAAAATGCAATTATCGGCGTTTCTGAAGAAATCGAAAGATTAGGGTTTGAAAATAAAATAACTCCCGTTTATAGTGATTTATTCGAAAATTGTGATGGAAAAGCAGATTTAATTGTTTTTAATCCTCCTTGGTTACTAGCTCGTCATAAGCTAGAAGAAGGTATTGATAAAGCAATGTACTATGAGGAAGAATTATTTCCTAGATTTTTTGAAGAAGCAAAAAAACATCTGAATCCAGAAGGAAAGATAGTTCTAATATTCTCAAATCTAACTCAAGTAGTTGATGCAAATAATCCTCATCCAATAATAGAAGAACTTCAAAAAAATAATCGTTATCGAAAAGACTTACATCTTAGACGTGATGTAAGAGCATCATCTAGAAGAACAAAACGTAGTGATTCTAGAGATAATGAAAAAGTTGAATTATGGGTTTTATCGCCAAAAGTTGAAAAATAACACGTATCTACAGAGATTAATAATCGTAAAAATGGTAAATTTTAAAAGGCTATGAAAAATAGTGTTGGTACATTTGTTTTAAATGTACCACTTTCTTTTTTCAATACCTAAGAGTTTGTTATTCACACTTGAGAGAAATAGCTCTTTTGTATAATTGTGTAATTTAGTATGAATCACTTGGCACTAGTCATACTTTGGATAGATCGAATACTTTGAATTCATATAGCGAAATAACAACTAGATTCATTTAATTTTTATAATTTAAATAATCACTATATCCGACTTCATCTCTTCCCCCGAATAAAGTGTGAGAATCTTTTATTTCAGATAAGGGATAACCCATTTTTAATCTATTTACTAAATCTGGATTAGGTATAAAATATCTACCAAATCCTACTATATCAACTAAATCTTTACTTATCACATCATTTGCCAGCTCTAATGTATAACTACCTGTTGCTATAATTGTATTTGTAAATATCTCTCGTAATTCTTTTCTGAATGTTTCTGGAATTTGTGGAGCATCATCCCAATCTGCTTCGCATAAATGAATATACAAGATATCTAATTTATTTAATTCTTTTGCTGCAAGCATAAAAGTATCTAAAATCTCAGGATCTTCCATATCTTTAAATCTGATAAAAGGAGATAATCTTACACCAGTTTTATCAGCTCCAATTTCTTTGATTATTTCATTTGCAATTTCTAATAAAAGATTTATTCTGTTTTCTTTATTTCCACCATATTTATCTGTTCTTTTATTTGAATTACTTCTTAAAAACTGGTCTAATAAGTATCCATTTGCTCCGTGTATTTCTACACCATCAAATCCTGCTTCTATTGCATTTTTTGCAGCTACTCTAAACTCTTTTATTACTTGCTGAATATCTTCATTTGTCATCTCTCTTGGTTTTTCAACTGGAATCATAGTTGCATCTTTACTTCTTTTTGTATCAAAAACATACACTTGCGTATCTTTTGCTATCAATGAAGAAGGAGCAATTGGTTGTAATCCATTTACATTTGAACTTGATACTCTACCTACATGCCAAAGTTGTAAGATAATTTTCCCACCTTCTTTATGCACAGCTTTTGTAACTAGTTTCCAACCATCAATTTGCTCTTGTGTATAGATACCTGGAGTATCTGCATATCCTTGACCTTGAAGTGATATTTGTGTTGCTTCACTTATTATTAATCCAGAACTTGCTCTTTGTGCATAATATTGAGCATTCATATCTGTTGGTATTCCACTTTTACTACTTCGTGATCTTGTCATAGGTGCCATTGATATTCTATTAGTTAACTCTATATTTCTCATTTTATATGTGTTGAATACATTTTTCATTTTATTCCTTCTACTTTTCTTTTAAATAGTGTTTTATTAAAGGTATTCTACTTTTTTTATTACTTGAATCATAGTAAATTTCTGTGAATATTATCCATCATTTGTGCTATTTTTAAATTCTTGTATTCTTGATTCAATAGTATTATAGTTTTACACCGTTAAAATATAGTATGAAAAAGTCAACAACAAGTAAATCCCACTTTGAACAAATAAATTTAGCATTAGTCTATGTTCAAAATCATTATGAATCGAATATCACAGCAGATGACTTAGCCGAAGCTAGTGGGTATTCTATTTTTCATTTTCATAGAATTTTTAAAGAAATTATTGGCGAAAATGTAAATGACTATATTAGAAACACAAGATTAGAAAAAGCATCTAACCTTCTTCTTTACAATAAACACAAAACAATAGAACAAATTTCAAAGGATTCTGGGTTTTCAACTGCTACTGGATTTAGTGCTTCTTTCAAAAAGAAATTTAAACTTACGCCTAAACAATGGAGAGAAGGCGCTTATAAAGGGAATACATATGATTGTGATATATCTATGATAGAAGTTAATAACTCATTTCAAATAAGTGAACCCACTATTATTAACAATGATAATATTCCAATGATGTATTTGCGTGTTTATGGATATAACGATGATATAAGTAGTATTTGGAGTCATATGAATGCGTGGTGTGAAACAATAGGAATATTTAGTGAACCTCACCGATATATTGGGCTTTTCCATAATCACCCCTCTTTTTCTCCATATAATACAGCACGATACTTAGCTTGTATAGAAACGAATGAGAGCAGAAACAAAAATGGGAAAGTAGGGAAATGTGTTATTCGTAAAGGGAAGTTTGCACAGTTCAATTTTACATGTAAACATGATGAACTCTATAAATTGATGCATTTAGCATACATAAACTGGCTTCCTAATTCTGAATATGAAGTTCGTAATTTTCCTGCTTATGTAGAATACAAAAATCCAGAAAATCTTGTTACAAACGGGATATTAGAATGTGAATTTTATATGCCAGTTCAATTAAGATTTTAGTTTATATATTGAACTTAATTGAACTTAATTGAAAAATTAATATATTGTTGAACTATGATATAAGTTTAATGACTATTTGCTATTGAGACAAAACTCTGAACGGTCTCCTCTATTATTAATAGTGATTTAAATAGCCAATATCTTCGCCATTAAGTGAAACGATTTTATCTAATCTAATTCTTGTTCCTATATTTGTATCCATATATTCTGAACCATCAATATTTAGAAACTCTAAAATTTTTGATTTAATACTCACTTTGTCATTGTTTTTATTTAAAAAAACTAACTCACATTCTTCCTTCTTTTTAAATACTTTTTCAAACTCTTTGAAAAGTTCGTTTGAGATTCTTACGTAACTATTTATTTTTTCATAATATTTCATTTTTAAATCCTTTATTATTTCATTTTTTTGTTGTATATGCAACTATCTTGTAAAAAAAATTAGAGTTCTAATTTATCAATAATTTTGAAAAACATTTCAATCTCTTCTTGATTTAATTTTTTATTCAATGATTCTCTAAAAGATGTAATCTCTTTAATTGTATCTTCTAGTATTACTTCGGCTGCTTGAGTTAATTCAATATTATTGCTTCTTTTATCTCCCACAGTTTCCGTTTTTTTTATCAAGCCCTTTTTTTCTAAAGAGTTTAAAGAACGACTGATTGTAGTCTTGTCTTTTCCTAGTAAATTAGCAATTGTTGTTTGATTAACATTTGATTCAAACTTAATAATTTCTAATGTTGCTCTTTGTTCTATGGCTATATCATAAGGGCTTAACTTTTTATTTAATGTTTTATTAACACTGTTGGCCCCACGTATAAATCTATAAGCTATAGAATTTTTTAAAGCATAATTCATTTTGTCCCTTTAGTTGCATATGCAATTATTGCATATGCAACCTTTTAAATTAATTAAATTAAATGTAAACTGTTTTGTAGGGTAGTTTATATAAATCTAATATAAACTGACATTGAAACTCTACTAAAAATACATAGAACAACTATAATTTAAATAAAAAAGGCTTCATAATGGAACCTAAAAAAAGAATTTGGATAGTTGGTGGTAGTAGTGGTATTGGATTAGAGTTAGTAAAATTGTGCATTAACAGTAATTATCTTATTGTTGTAAGTTCTAGAAATAGTACAAATAGTGAGGTTTTATTAAAACTAAAAGAAAAGTTCCCTGAAAAAATAAGTCTACTTGATATCGATGTATCTTCTAAAAAAGATATTACTGATAAAGTAGAAGAAGCTTGGAATATTTTTGATGGTTTAGATATTTGGTTTTACAATGCAGGTGCTTATGATGTGATGAGTATTGATTCTTGGGATACTGAAAAGTTTGAACAAATGAATGAGGTTAACTATCTTGGTGTTATAAGATTGATGGTTAAACTTTTCCCATATTTTAAAAACTCTAAAAAAGGTCATTGGATTTGGAACTGTAGTCTATCTTCTTATTTTGGACTTCCTCAAGGAGGAGGTTATTCTGGTCCAAAGGCTGCTCTAATAAATCTTGCAGAGTCAATTTATCCTGAATTGGATTTATCTAATATAAAACTCCAAATTGTAAATCATGGTTTTGTAAAAACTAGACTTACTGCAAAAAATAAGTTTGATATGCCACAATTAATGGAACCAAAGTATACAGCAGAAAAAATACTCGAAGGAATTGAAAAATCATCTTCCTTTGAAATTAGATTTCCTTTTGCTTTATCATCATTTTTAAGATTGTTAAAATTTCTTCCATATAAAATATCTTTAGCTCTTACAAAAAAGATGTTGCCATGAGAGCTTTAAATTATGCCTCTTTTTTCGAGAATATAAATAGTAATACTCCCCTAACAGAGTATGAAAAAGTATTTGATACCAATGCAAAATTTAAAGACCCTTTTCATGAGGTAGTAGGTCTTGATAAAATATTTACTATATTTGCAGACATGTATGTAAAACTTGATAATCCTAAGTTTATAGTTACAGAAATAGTAGAGCAAAACCATATTGTATATATAAGATGGGATTTTCAATTTAGTTTTAAAAACAGTACTACTAAAGAGACTTTTGAAGGTGTTAGTAGGGTAGAGTTTAATGAAAAGGATAAAGTGATTTCTCACATAGACTATTGGGATTCAGCTAGTAATGTATATGAGAAAATTCCTATTGTTTCTTCTTTTATTAAATTTATTAAACAAAAAATTAAGAGTTAAAAATGCAAAATGAAAAGCTATCTAAAAAGTTCATAATTTACTATAGTCTTATTGCTATTCCTCTGGCAATAGTTGGATTACCTCTTTATATATATTTACCAACTTTCTATGCTACTGATGTTGGCATTGATATAGCTACTGTCGGATTGATACTTTTTATTGCAAGATTAACTGATGTCTTTACTGATCCATTTTTTGGATATCTAAGTGATAAAAGTGTTGAGTATTTTAATAGTAGAAAACCTATTATGATTTTAGGTTCTTTTGTATTAATTTTTAGTTTTTATTCACTTATAAATCCAAATATAGATTTTCCAAAACTTTGGCTTTTCGCTTTTTCTACTTTGATATATATAGGTTGGAGTATGATAAATATTCCATACTTAACTTGGAGTTCAGAAATAAGTGATAAATATGAAGATAAGACTGTTTTAAATAGCTCTAGGGAGCTATTTACAATTATTGGAGTATTAATAGCTTTAATTGTTCCTTATGTCTATAACGTATCGCAAAGCTTCGATCAAACTCTAGAGATATTGTACTTGACCTTTTTAGTTCTCTTTATTCCTCTTTTTTTAATTAGTTTAAAAATAATAAAAATTAAAATAAATATGGCTACTGATAAATATAGTATTGAAAGTATTAAGAATATATATAAGAACTTGAGTGATTTAAAGTTTTTACAAATTGGATATTTTTTTAATAACCTTGCAAATGCACTTCCTGCAACACTTTTTTTACTTTTTATAGAATTAGTTATTCAGGAGAAAGATTCTAGTGGTATTATTTTAATTTTATACTTTCTCTCCGGAATTGTTGCGCTTCCTTTTTGGAATATGCTATCAAATAAAATTGGTAAGAAAAAAACTTGGTTTTCTTCGATTTTATTAGCTTGTAGCGTTTTTATTTTTGTTCCTTTTTTAGAGTCCGGAGACTTGCATGCTTTTATTGTTATAAGTCTTGTTTCTGGCTTGTCTCTAGGAGCTGACATGGCACTACCTACAGCTATTCAAAGTGACTTAGTACAAGAATCAAAAAAGTTTGAAACTAATATCTCTGGATTACTTTTTGGTATTTGGACAATGATTACAAAATTATCGCTTGCTCTTGCTGTTGCCTTAAGTTTCATAGTTCTTGGAGCTTTTGATTTTGAGTCTACAAATCCAACTTCTGATTCTTTATTAGTGTTGTCTTTTTTATATGGGCTTTTCCCTGTATGTTTAAAGCTTATAGCTATTCTTTTTATCAATAAATATACTGATTTAAAATCATAACTCTTTAATATCTTATCAACAAACATTTTTCACCTACAAAAAAACTTCATATAAATATAAAATGACATTACAAGGAGTTTGAGATGAAATTATTTTTTATACTATTATTTATTTTTTCCGTGGTTATTGCTCAGACTCCTTCTGAGTATCTAAAAGCACCTAAACCTGTTGATTATGTAAGTGCAGAAAAGTTTAGTGGCTTATGGTATGAAGTTGCAAGAACTTATAACAGTTTTGAAAAAGATTGTGTTGCCGCAACTGTAGAATATAAGCTTGTAGAAGATTTAAAATATGAAATAAAGAATAGATGTTTTGACACCAAAATAGGTGGAAATATAATCGAATATAACGGTACAGCAGAACCTTCAAATGGAAGTATTATGTCTAAAATAGATATGACTTATTTTTGGATATTTACGAAAGAGTACAGAATTATTTATTTAGATGAAGATTACTCAAGTGCTGTAATGGTTGATAAAGATATGGAATATGTATGGATTATGAATAGAAAGCCATTTATGAAAAAAGAGAAGCTAGATAATATAGTATCTTCTTTATCAAAATATATGGATACTTCAAAACTAATTTATACTCCTCAAGATTCTCAAGGACGGTACAAATGAGTCAAGAACAAAAGTATAAAATTGCTGTCTTAGGGGCAGGGATAAGTGGATTAGGTTCTGCATATTTATTAAGCAAAAAACATAACGTAGACCTTTATGAAAAAGATGACAGATTAGGCGGTCATGCTAGAACTACTCAAGTGAGTGAAGAAGGTAAAACTTTTGGAGTTGATACTGGGTTTTTAGTATTCAATCATGCAACATATCCCTTACTTACAAAACTATTTAAAGAGTTAGATGTAAAAATAGAAAATAGTGATATGAGTTTTGCTTTTTGGGATCAAAAGAGTAACTTAGCTTACAACGGGGAATCTTTAAAAGGAATGTACTTTCAAAAGAAAAATATATTTTCTTATTCACACAATAAAATGATTTTTGATATCGTTAAGTTTAATAAAAAGGCTACAAATGATTTAGAGATAAGTAGCCCTGATTTGGACTTATCTTTAGGTGAGTATTTAAAAGAATATTCTCAATTTTTCAAAGAAAGATATATCATTCCAATGGGTTCATCAATTTGGTCAACACCAAGTGACAAAATGAATAATTTCCCCGCAAGAACTTTTTTACAATTTTTTAAAAATCATGGTTTATTAGGTGTTGACACTCACCATCAATGGCTTACTGTTAGTGGTGGTTCTATTAATTATGTTGAAAAGATATCAAAACAAATATCAGGCAAAGTCATAAAAAACAGTGATGTTATAAGTGTAAAAAGAAAAGATAAAAAAGTTGTCTTAATACATGAAGACAATACACAATCAGTATATGACAAAGTAATCTTTGCAATGCATGCTCCTGATGCTCTTAAATTAATAGATGAGCCAACAATAGATGAACTTAGAATTCTTTCTGCTTTTGAATATAAAGAAAACAATGCAGTATTACATACTGATACAAAAGCTTTATATCCAGATAAAAAGATATATGCGGCATGGAATTATAAAACAAATGGAAAAGAAAAAAATGTAACTTTATCTTATTGGATTAATCGTTTACAAAATTTAAAATCTAAGAAAGAATATTTTGTTTCATTAAATGAAACAAAACAGTTAGATGATGTAATAGAAGAGATAAGTTACGAGCATCCTCAATTTGATGATAAAGCAATTGAGGCACAAAGTAAAAGAAGTATGATAAATGGAAAAAACAATACTTATTTTGCAGGTGCTTATTGGAGATATGGTTTCCATGAAGATGGTTTATATAGTGCAAATACAATTGCACAAGAATTTGGATGTGCATTATGAGTCATAAATTTTTTGAAGGGTCTATTTATCATAAGAGAGTAAGTCCCTCAAAACACCAGTTTAAATATAAGTTTTTTATGCTTGACATAGACATGTCTTCATTTGAGAACTTAGATAATGATCTATTTTCTAAAAATAGTTTTAATCTGTTTTCTTTTAATACAAAAGACCATTTTGGTAAAAGCAATGATTTTAAAGAGAATATAAAATATTTATTAAAAAAATATGATATTTCGGCAACACAGAAAATGAGATTTATTACACTTCCTAGTATCTTAGGTTATGTTTTCAATCCTATAAGCATATTGGTTTTATTTGATAAAAATAAACCAACAAGTATGATTGCCGAAGTTCATAATTACAATGGTGGAAGAGTAGTTTATCCAGTTAGATTAGAATCTAATGATAATAAACATTACAAAGGTGTAAGTATTAAAGATATGCATGTGTCTCCATTTTTCAATAGAGATGGGAGATATGAGTTTGATTTAATATATACAGATAATCAGTTCTCAATTAGTATTAATTTATTTGAAAATGATAAAAAGATGCTGACCTCTACTTTTGTTGGGAAAAGTCTTGTTTTTAATGACCGAAGTATAACTTCTCTTTTCTTTAGACACACATTACTTACTTTTTGGGTGGTAACAAGAACAGTTTGGCAAAGTTTAAAACTTAAAATAAAAGGTCTGAAATGGAATAGACCTGAATCGTATGATCAAATTAGGAGGGCATAATAATGAAATCTTTTTGGAATAAACTAGGTAATGAATATTTATCAAAAATAACTCAAGGTAATTTAGAAGTTACTTTCTGCGATGGAGAAATTAAAAAATATGGAAATAATGAAGAGCCTAGTGCAAAACTTATTTTAAACAATGCCGATTTATTTAGAAGATTAACTTTATATGGTGATATTGGTTTTGCTGAGAGTTATATGGATAAAGATTTTGAATGTGATGATTTAACAGCACTTATAAAAATAGGAATAATAAATTCTAATTCTTTACAAACAAAGAGTGAAGATGAAAAGAGTTTTAGTCTTTATAATTTATTTCCAGTAGTCAATAAAATTAAACATATTTTGAGAAAAAACTCAAAAACACGTTCTGCTAAAAATATACAAGAACACTATGATTTATCAAATCAGTTTTTTAAACTTTTTTTAGATGATACGATGATGTATTCATCTGCAGTATTCGAGAAACCAGATGAATCATTATTTGAAGCACAAAAAAGAAAAATTGATATTTTAGCAAAGAGATTGAATCTTAAAAAAGGTTCAAAAGTCTTAGAAATAGGCTCGGGATGGGGTGCTATGGCAATGCATTTGGTAAAAGAATATGGTTGTGAAGTTACAACTTTAACTTTATCAAAAGAGCAAAAGAAGCTTTGTGAAGATAGATTTAAAGAAAATGATATTGAAGAGTTTGTAGATGTCATGTTAAAAGATTATAGAGATATGGAAGGTGAGTTTGATGCAGTTATAGCTGTTGAAATGTTTGAAGCTGTAGGGCGCGAATATTTTGATGTATTTTTTAAAAAATGTGAATCTTTACTAAGTCCAAGTGGAATACTAGTAATGCAAATAATTACAATGCCTGACCAAAGATATGATTCATATTGCAAGGGAACTGATTTTATTCAAAAATATATATTCCCTGGTGGTCATCTTCCAAGTGTAGGGAAAATATTAGAAGTTACAACTAAGAATACGAAATTGAACCTTTTACATATGGAAGAATATACAGAGCATTATGCAAAAACTCTAAATATTTGGCACGAAAACTTTAATAAGAAACTTGATGACATAAAAGATTTAGGTTTTGATGAATACTTTATTAGAATGTGGAAAATGTATCTTTGTTATTGTGAAGCAGCTTTTTTAACTAGAAATATAAATCTAGTTCAAATTGCATTTACAAGATATGAAAATATGTCTTTAAATGAGGGGTTAGTAGCATGAAACTAAAAATCCTTTTTTTTACAGTAATATTTTTAATTTTTACAGGATGTTCAAAAATGCAAATAGAAGATTTTACAAATAAAAAGCCAGAATTTATTCCTCAAGAGTATCTAAATGGTCCATTAAGAGCTTATGGAATGGTAAAAGATAGAAGTGGCAAAATTATTAAGACTTTTAAAGGTGACTTAGTTGGTTCTTGGGATAAAAATGGGGTAGGGACTTTAGATGAAAAATTCATTTATGACAATGGTGAGATTCAAACTAGAGTTTGGACTTTAACTCCAACAGGAAATAAAACTTTTATTGGAACGGCAGGTGATATTGTAGGCGATGCACTGATGGTCGCAAATGGAAATACAGTTATGATTGACTATACGATGAGAGTTCCTTATAACGATTCTACTATTGATATAAATGTAAAAGATTGGCTTCATCTTCAAGAAGATGGTGTTATTCTAAATCATTCAAAAATGAAAAAATTTGGATTTACAGTTGGAGAACTGGTTATTACAATAATTAAGGATTAAGATGAAAGGTTTAGTTTTAATAGCACATGGAAGTAAGAAAGATTTATCAAATAATGAGTTTCTTGATTTAGTTGATATGATAAAAGAAAAAGATGATAGTTTTTCAGAAGTTGAGGCATCGTTTTTAGAGTTTGCAAGTCCAGATATTGATAATGTTGTACAAAGATTTGTAAAAAATGGTATTTCTAAAATATACTTTTATCCATATTTTTTAAACTCGGGGAAACATGTAAGTGTTGATTTACCTAATATTATCAATAGATTAAGAAATTCTAATACTTCCGTGGAATTTATTTTATTAACACATTTTGGGAAATCTGAAAAGATAAGTGATATTATTTTAGAAGATATCTCAAGCTTTATGTAAAAAAGGAATTCCTATTATGAAAAAGTATTTATTATTGTTTATTTCTTTGATTCTTTTTATTGGTTGTTCTTCAAAAAATCCAAATTTAAATACAGTTAAAATAGTTGATATTAAGACATATCTAGGGACTTGGTATGAAATTGCAAGATATAAACACTCTTTTGAAAAAGATTGTAAGAATGTTACAGCAACATATACTTTAAAAGAGAATGATGAAATAAAAGTTGTAAATAAATGTACTAATATTAATACAAATAAAACAAAAGAAGCTGTTGGAACTGCTTATAGTATAGATAATACAAATACCAAATTAAAAGTAAGTTTTTTCTGGCCTTTTTATGGAAATTATTGGATTATAGATCTTGATGAAAATTATACTTATGCAGTTATTGGTGAACCTTCTAGAAAATATTTCTGGATTTTATCAAGAGATAAAAAGTTAGATGAGAATGTTAAAGAAGAAATATTAAATAGTCTTGGAAAATATGGTTATAGTAGTGAAGAATTAATTTGGACAATTCAAGAATAAAAACAATACTATTATTGTTTTTTATTTCTTCTCTAGCATATTCTTTGTGACTTGATGTCTAAATTCAAACATATTTTTTAATTCTTTTTGAATAAAGAAATCAAATAAATTACCAAGTTTTCCAAATGGTAGCTCATATTTCACAACATCTCTTAGTTCACATTTAGTTCCACTTTTTGTAAAAATATGAGAATGCTCCCAATATTTAAATGGAGATTTTAATGCAACATCTACCAATAAATTTGGTTTTACTAGCTTCTCTATTTTAACTTCCCATATTGTAGGAATGTAATGTTTTATGGTTTTAATTTCTAATATACCTCCTTGATGAGGAGTGAAATCTTTAGTTAACAATTCAACACTAGTATCTCGTGGAGTTATTGCTTTAAGATTATTCATATCAGTGTGAAAAGAAAATAGTTCTTCAATATCACATTCTAATAAAGATGTTTTTTCAAAAGTTTTTATAATAATTCCTAGTTTACTAAGTTTGCAACTGTATGTTCAATAGTTTTAAAATTAAATTTAAAACCATTGTCTAATAGTCTTTTTGGTTTTACACATTGTCCTTCTGTTAAAACTTTTGCACCTTCTCCAAAGATAAGATTTAATACAAATTTTGGGATTGGTAAAATAGTTGGTCTATTTAGTACTGTTCCTAAAGCTTTTGTAAAATCATAATTTGTTGTAGGTATCGGAGCTGTAAGATTATAAATCCCTGTACAAGTTGGATTATCATATACAAAATTATAAGCATTTGTTAAATCATCAATATGAACGAATGAAAAATCATGGCTTCCATCTCCAATTGTTCCTCCCAGACCAAGTTTAAAAGGTGTTAACATCTTTTCTAAAGCTCCACCATGACCTAAAACTATTCCAAATCTAAATATTACAGTTCTTACTTCAAATTCTTTTGCTTTTAATGCTTCATTTTCCCAAGTTTTACAAAGTCTTGCTAAGAAATCATCTTCATAATCATAATACTCTTCATCATAACAAGTAAGATTTTTATAAATACCTACTGCTGATGTAGAAATAAACATTTCAGGTTTATTTTTAGATTTTGAAATAGCTTGAATTAAAGCTCTAGTTGTATTAATTCTACTATCTAATAAAAGTTTTTTGTATTTATCTGTCCATCTATTAATAATATTTGCACCTGCTAAATTTATAAGTAGATTTGTTTCCTCAATTATAGAAGTTAATTTCTCAATATTTTTTAGTTCTTCTCTTTTTATACCAATTACTTTAAATCCATTTGATTCAAATACTTTTGTTAAATTTCTTCCTACAAATCCACTTGAACCAGTTATTGCTACAGTTTTCACGGAATACTCCTTGAAATTTTTATATGTAATATTATAGTGGATGTATGGATTAGTAGTAGGGTTATTATGTCAGTTGATAAGTTTAGTGAGTTCTTTGTTCTATATACTCTCTAAACTCTTTTGCTCCATCTTTTGAACTAGTTACAATATCGTCTATATCTTTGAAAGATATTTCTAGTTTTGATTGTTCTACACTTTGCATAGATTTTATTTTATCTACATTTACAAAGCATGAACGGTGTATTCTAAAGAAATTTTTACCTTTTAAAAGCTCTTTCATATCTTGCATTTTTTTTCTAACATATGCATCAGTTTCTTTAATTTTTATAATTACTTCATCAAGGTCTGCTTTAATATAATATATATCATTAATATCTATCATATACATTTTAGAACCTCTTTTTGCAATTATTTTTTTTGAAGTTTCAGTTACCGTTGTATCTATATTTTGCATATATTTTTCTATTTTCTGTAGAGCGTTTTTGACTGTCTCATTTGATATTGGTTTTAAAAGATAATCTAATCCACCACTTTGAAAAGCTTCTAAAGCATATTCTGTAAAGGCAGTTTGAAAGATGATAAATGTATTAGGATTTATATCTAATATAGTGTTTGCTAACTCTAATCCAGTCATTGTAGGCATAGAAATATCTAAAAAGGCTATATCAAATTTTGTTTTTGAAAGTTCTTTTATAGCATCTATTGGATGGTTACATTCAACAATATCAGATACTCCTTCTTCTGTTAATATTCTTTTTAATCTAGAAAGAGCTAACTTTTCATCATCAACAATTAATACTTTCATGTTAATCCTTTAAGTTGATAATAAAGTGCATTTTATTATCTTTTATTTCGTAATCTAATTTCCCAATATGTAAAAGTCTTAATCTATTTGCTAAATTACTCAATCCTGTTCCAAATGTAATATCCTTACTTATTAAACCATCATTTGAAACTTCAATCTTATTGTTTTTAACGCATATATTTATATTTAATTCTTTTTGAGTATATCCATGTTTAATTGCATTTTCTACAAGTAGTTGAATTGAAAATTTTGGAACCATCTTTTCGTATTCTTTTGTATTTATATCCAGATTTATTTTTATATTATCTTCAAATCTGATATTTTCTATAGTTAAATAGGTTTGTACCATTTTAATTTCATTTTCTAGTGTAATTAATGTATCTTTAGTAATTGCATTTCTTAAAAATGTTGATAGTTCAAGTGTAGCTTTTTCTGCTTTTTTTTGATCTATATATATTAGTTCAGATATTGAATTTAGGGCATTAAATAAAAAGTGTGGGTTCAATTCATTTTCCAAAGCTTTAATTTTTGTCTCCAAAATTTCACTTTTTATTGATTCATTTCTATATTTCATTGAAACAAACTGATGAAGTATTAACCCTATTAAAAAAGTAAAAAATCCAATAATAGTACTAATATAAAGCCAAAAAGGAGAAATAAATCTTACTACAGTAAAATCACCTAAAGAGAATAAAAGAAAACTTGATAGAAAGCCAAAAAAACCAGAAAGGAAAGAGAATATAAAACTAATTGGATACCAGAATTTTTTATCTACTCTTGGTAGAATATAATCATTTGATAAAGTAATTAATAAAAATGAACTAAGTGCAATAAATACTGCACTTACTGTACCAAACAGTATAGTTGAGAACTCTTTCAAATTTATATTAATAAAAAAGAAAAACAGAGATATAAAGAAGCCAAACAAAGCTCCAATTAAAATAATATATAACCAATCTTTTAATGATATCTTTAGCTCTACACTAGTCATTTAATTCCTTATTTAAAACTTGGACACCTATTGCAATTCCAGGCCAACCTTGTCCTGCAAAAACTGTATCTCCAATATTGTATAAACCCTTAAAAGGCGTATTACAACTTGGTGTTTGAAAAATATTTTTTAATGTAATTGCTCGACCTCCACAATTATATCTATTTATATATCTTTTAAAGGTTTTAGAAGTTGCACTAAATTTATTAATTATATCTTCTTTTTTTATCGTTCCAAAATTATCAAGAAGATGATTAATTATAAAATCTTCAGTGATTTTTTTCTGTTTTTCATAGTCTTCTTTTGAAAGGTTTTTCCAGAAGGAGGCTTTAGTATGAGTTGATATTGTGATGCTGTAGCCATTTTTAGATAGTTTTTTATCATCTTTAGAAGAAAATGATATAAAAAATGAGCTTGAAATAGAGTTAGGAATTTTATTATCTAAAATAATCTGATAATGGTGTAAAAAATCTTCTTTTGAATCTAAAGTTAAATAAATTACAAATGCACTTTGATCACTAAATGAAAAGTTGTTGTAATAATCTTTTATCTTTTCATCTTCAAATAGTGATGCACTATTATATATTGAACTGTTTAGAATAACTTTCTTTGAAAGATATTCGTCTTTATTTGATATTATTCTATAGAGGTTATTCTCTTTTTTAATTTTTAATATTTCTTCTTTAATATTTACATTTATATCTTTTAATAAACCATCAAACAAACTTCCCATTCCATTATTCACATAGAAAACATCGTGGAAAGGGTACGATAAACCTAATGCAAGTGATATTAATGATATATCTTTTGATGTAGTTTGTAGTGTAATTAAAAGTTGTGAATCTATAAATGCTTTATATCCTTTTGATATATTAGGGAGTGTTTGAGTTATATAATCATCTGCATTTTTTAATAAATCAAAACCAAAAATCTTAAACAGTTTGAAATTTGAATTAATTGTTTTTAGATATGAATTTAAATTATGTCTTGCAAAATAAATATTTTTAAAGTTCCAAAATTTTTCATCAATTTCTTTTATTGTTTTCCAAAAAAGTCTATTGTTTTTATGAGGATAGACTTCTTCTAAATTTTCTAAAAAAGTATCGAAGTCTTTTATTCTATCAACTATTTTTTTATTTTGAATTGTTCTTATTGCAACTTCACTTTTTTTTATATCTGGGATAAGACCTATATTATCAAAGATTTTTTTGATAGGGTGATTTTTTTCATATCCTACAAAAGTAGTTGCTCCTATATTGTAATAGTTGCCGAATCTTTTAAAAGTACCTGCACATCCTCCAAGGTTTCTATCTCTTTCAAAAAGAATCAAATCTTTATCTTTATTAAGTGCTGAGATTAATGAACCTCCAATTCCAGAACCAATAACAGTAATATCAGAAGTTTTCATTTTTTGCTCTTTTAAATTTTTCTATGGCTTGTTTTCTAGAGTAAGCTATGTCGACAATACTCTTGGGGTAATCAACAAATAAATTTGATGATGCACCATTTTCTATATGAAATAGTTTTGGGTCAATATTTTCTAATTTTGGAAGGACACTTTTAATAAATATACCATCTTTATCAAATTTTTTTGACTGGATATATGGATTGAAAACTCTAAAATATGGACTCGCATCGGCTCCTGTACTTGCACTCCATTGCCATGAACCTATATTTGAACTAGCTTCATAATCTAAAAGCTTCTTTGCAAAATATTCTTCACCTTTTTTCCAATGTATAAATAAGTTTTTTGTTAGAAATGAGGCAACTACCATACGTAATCTATTGTGCATCATTCCTGTTTTATTAAGATGAATCATTGCTGCATCTATAATAGGAACTCCTGTTTGTCCCTGACACCATTTTTGAAAAAACTCTTCATTTTCATTCCATTTAATATCAAGATTATTAAAATTTTTATCTTCAGAATATGAAAAATGAAATAGAATATAGTTATAAAATTCTCTCCAAAAAAGTTCTCTTATAAAGAATTCACTATCACAGTTTTCCTTTGATTTAAAATAGTTAAAAACCTCTTTAGGTGAAATAATTCCAAATCTCAAATGTACAGATATTTTTGATGTTGCATCTTTAT
>CAJXPH010000024.1 GCA_913057765.1 uncultured Campylobacteraceae bacterium | reverse complement strand
TACGAGATCCTCTCTGGTCTCGTGGGCTCGGAGATGTGTATAAGAGACAGTTGGTATAGATTCTAATTTGAAAAATATGAAGGAATTTATTATAAATAAATATCCGTATTTAAAACTAAAAGACTTCAATGGAACAAATGAAGGATTAAAAGCCTTAATTGATAATGAAATCTATGGATATATTGGAGTTTCTTCATCCTTAGCATATAGAATACAAAATAAATATGCTTTTGAATTAAAGATTATGAATAGATTGGATGATAGAGAACATGGTGCAAGTATAGGTGTTAAAAAAGGAAATAATATTTTAATTTCAATTTTAAATAAATCCATAAATTTAGTCTCTGATAAGACTAAACGAGAGATTAAAAACTCTTGGATTTCTATTGGGCATGAAAAGACTACAGATTATAGTTTAATTTTAAAGATTATCATTGTTATGTTGATATTTTTTGCAGCTTTCATGTACAGACAGTTTTTATTAAAGAAAGTTAACAGAGATTTAAAAAATGCGGTAAGGCATGAATTAAGAAAAAATAGAGCAAAAGATAAACTTCTATTTCAACAGGCTAAATTAGCAAGTATGGGTGAGATGTTAAATAATATTGCTCATCAATGGAGACAACCACTAAATGCAATCAATTCCAATGTAGCAGTATTGGATTCGATATTTATGAAGAAAAATATTATAGATAATAATTTAGAAAAAAATTTAACTGAGATTGAAAACCAAACTAAATATATGTCTGAAACCATTGAGAGTTTTAGAAACTTTTTTAATCCTGAAAAAGATAAACAACTTTTTTTAATCTCAAGTGCAGTAGACGATGCTATTAGTATAATAAATTATAATTTTAATAGATTAAATATTCATATAAAAGTTTTTAATGTAAATGATATAATGATAGAAGGTTTCTTAGGAGAATATATTCAAACTATAATATCTATTTTAAATAATGCAAAGGATGCTTTTATATCTACAAAGCATGAAAACCCTGAAATAGTCATCTGCATTGATGAGATGATTATAATTGAAGATAATGCAGGGGGAATTGATGAAGATATTATTGATAGAATTTTTGAACCTTATTTTACAACTAAACATAAAGATAAGGGAACAGGAACAGGTTTATATATGGCAAAAATGATAATAGAACATTCTATGAATGGAAAACTTAGTGTTGAAAACACTAAAAATGGATGTAGATTTAAAATAAAGGTTTATGAAAAATGAAAGATTATTACTCAGTTTTATATGCAGAAGATGATAAAGATGTTAGAAAGAATTATGTTTTATATTTAGAGAATTATTTTGAAAAAATATACGAAGCAAGTAATGGTAAAGAAGCATTATCTATATATAAAGATAGAAAACCAGATGTTTTATTGTTAGATATTACAATGGAAAAACTAAATGGTTTAGAATTAATCAAAGTTATTAGAAAAGAAGATAAAAAAACTCCTATTATCATATTAAGTGCACATTCCCATAAAGAGTTTTTATTAGAGGCTGTCAAATTAAACCTTGTTGATTATCTAATTAAACCTGTTAATAGAAATGAATTTAAAAGTGTAATTGAAAATACTATTAAAAAATTGGCTTATGAAAAAATTAATGAGGAAGATGAAAAAATTATCATTTCAAAATCTTGCTATTGGGATAAACGAACAAGAATGTTTTTTAATAAAAGTAAGATTGTTGATTTGACAAAAAATGAAAGAATATTATTTGAACTGTTATTAAATAAAAAAAATCAAATTGTGAAACCTTCTGATATCTCTTCTTATGTATGGGATGAGGCATTATCTAATAATGTAAATGATGCAAGTATTAGAAATCTTGTAAAAAGGCTAAGAAGGAAACTTCCTGTTGATATTATTCAAAGTATTTATGGTAGTGGATATTTACTAAGTTTTTAAAACATTTAAATAAAGGACTTTTTATATGTAATTAGTCTTTTATTTTATAATTGATAAGTTGGAGTTAGTTTACACCCAAAAGCTGGAATAGTTTCAATAAACTTATATTCTAATTTAACCCTAAGTCTATAAATAAGAGTTCTTAAAGTACTATTTGAAATAGGACTCTCTGGCCAGATACTATATTCTATTTCTTCGAAAGTAATTATTTTTCCTTTTCCTTCAATTAAGATCTTTAAAAGATGTCTTTCTTTTACACTCAATTTAATAGGTGTATCTTTATAATATAGATTATTGTTTATTGAATCATAGTAATACTCTGAGCCAATAGGTACACAATTGTTATTTATTGCACTTTGTTCTTTCTTACCTATTTTGTATAACCCTAACATAATAGTTGATTTTAATTCTTCTCTTTTAAAAGGTTTTAATAAATAACCAATAGGGTTAGTTTTTATGGCCTTTGTTATAGTTACATCATCAGAATATGCAGTTAAATAAATTATTGGGATATCTTTTATTCTTTGAATATCAATAGCAGTCTCAATTCCACTTTTACTATTTTCTAGATTGATATCCATGAGAATTATATCTGGAGTCTCTTCTTTTACACTATTTATTGCATCAATATTATTTGTTACAGTATTTGTAACTTGAAAGCCTAATTTTATTATTGTATTTTTAATGTCTAATGCTACAATTATTTCATCTTCGACAATTAGTATTTTTGTTTTATTCATTTTTATTAAAATATCACTTTTTATTATTTCTTGTATTGTACACAAAAATTAATAATATTATTATCAATTCTTGTAAATTAAAAAGAATAAACTAATTTTGTGACGCTAGCTGTGACACGAATAAGTTATTATTATAATAAATAATTTAGAAAATGGATAAAATAATGTCAGAAGAGTCTTTGCTCAACGAATATACATCGCTTAATAGAGATTTAGAAAAGAATGATCTTTTTATACAAAAGCTTTTGAGGTTTCTTTTTATATTTATATTTGCCCTTATATTCTTTTATTTATTTAATATAATAAATAGTACAAATAGTGAAATATTAAATCTTTCTATTTTTAATAATTATATTATTTCAGAAGATAATACTCTATATTTTGACATTATTTTATATAGTGTATTTTTTGTACTTTCTATTTTTATTTTTATAGTTCTGTATGGTTTAAGGCAAAGAGATTCCTTAATCTCTCGTATCCTTGAAATAACAGACTTATTAAATGAAATACCTTATGAATTTAATCAAAAAGAGTAAAAGCTTAATTTAATTTAAAAAAACTTTTTTAAAAAACTTTGAAGCAAATTTCGGATTGTATGAAATAATTAAGCACTCATTTTCAAAACTCCCATATGTATTTAACTCTTTTACTACTTCTACTCCTCCTAATTTTTTGAATAACTTTAGATGTTCTTTTTTAATACCAGATAAAGCTATATCAATATTGTTATTTGTAAAGATATTATATATACCAGACATAAGATATTTAAATTCTTGGTTTAATCCTAAGCCTCTGTTCTTGACAATATTTCTAGAAATTTCTCCAATAGTACTATTCTTTTTTCTAATTTTATCAAATGAGAAAATTTTCTCAGATGGTAAATTATTTTTTGAATCAAAGATTAATCTTATTGTTCCTGATATTTCTTTATTATTTTTATAATAGATTAACGCAGAGGTTTTATCAAATTTATCAAAATTAAGTCCTTCAATAGTATCCGGAAATTCATTTTGATATCCAATCTCTTTAAATACATCACTTCTGAGTTTAAAAACTTGGATTAGTTCTTCTGCTGTTGTTGTTAACATTAGATTTTCATTACTATGATTCCAAGATAAACTTTTATTGAAAGCAATAGTCTCTTCTATTATTTCTTCTAATTGAATTCTTTTTTTAAAGGTTTCAAATGCCTGTGATTGTTTTTTATTAAAACTATCTGGTAAATAGTCATACTTTATAGTTTCGTCTTTTTTTATGATGTTTTGTAATTGAGTTAGAAGTACATTTTTATTTATATGTATCATCTTTTGTCCTTTTTTAGGACATACTTTATAGGTGTAGCGTCACAGTTCCTGTCACAAGAATATAAAAAAGGTTTTGTAGATTATTTTAATTAAAAAATTGGAGTGAGTTTACAGCCTAAAGAAGGGATGGTTTCTATGATCTTATATTCGAGCTTAACTCGAAGTCTATATACAAGGGTTCTTAATGCACTGTCAGAGATAGGAGCATCAGGCCAAATTAAATATTCTAGTTCTCTAAAAGATACGATAGCACCTTTTGCTTCTACTAGAATTGTAAGTAGCTTTTTCTCATTTATACTTAATTTTATGGGAATGGTTTTATAGTATAATATTTCATTATATATGTCATAGTAGTAGTCAAATCCTATATTTTTACACTTATTATCAATATTGATTTGATTTGATCTATGTAGTTTAAAAAGACCAAGAAGAATAGCTGTTTTTAGTTCTTCTCTTTTAAAAGGTTTTAATAAATAACTAATTGGATTTGTTTCAATTGCTCTTTTTATGGTATTTTCATCAGAATACGCAGTTAGATAAATTATAGGGATGTTTTCTATTCTCTGAATATCTTTTACAGTTTCAATCCCGTCCTTACTGTCTCCAAGGTTTATATCCATTAATACAATATCTGGCTTCTCTTTTAGAACACTTTTTATTGTATCCGTATAGTTAGTTACTACATCAGTTATTATATAGTTAAGTGATATAAGAGCATTTTTTATATCCAGTGCAACAATTGTTTCATCTTCTACTATTAAAATTTTAGTTTTAATTATATTCTTTCCATGAAATATTTACTTCTACTCCTTTAGATGAGTCAATATTTACAGTTCCTTTCAACTGTACTTTAGATAAAGTATCAATTAATATAAGACCTAAAGAGTTTGAACTTTGTGCTTTTTTATAACCTATACCATCATCTTTTACTGTCAAAGTTAAGATGTCTAGTTCTTTATTTAAATTTATATAGATATTACCTTCTTTATTTGGAAATGCGTACTTAAATGAATTAGTAATAAGTTCGTTTAAAATCAGACCACAATAAACAGCTTGTTCCATTTTTAAATCAGTTGTTACATTTTTGTGTATAGTAATATTACTATCATAACTATCTTCAATTTCTTCTATTAATATGTCGAAATATTCATATGCATTTATGTGAGATATATTATCTTGTTTATATAACAATTCGTGTAAATGGCTCATGGCATTAATTCTATTTTGAATTGTCACTAATACATCATTTAATTTTTCGTTTTCTATTTCATCATTTTGAAGCCTAATTAAAGAGACTATAGTTTGCATATTATTTTTAACTCTATGATTTAACTCTTTTAGTAGTATGCTTTTTTCATCTAGTGCTTTTCTTAGGTCTTTTGTTTTTAATTCAACTTTATTTTCTAAAGTTTTTTTCTCATTTTGTTCTTGAACAATTAATCTTTCATTTGCTTCATTTTTTTCTTTTTGTAAGATGTTTATTCTATATGCAAGGGCAATTGAAAAGATGATTGCTTCAAAAGTAAAAGATGTTTCTATTAAATATGGTATATATTCATATATATTAAATATTCCTGCACTCGATAGAAACATTAACATTCCTGAAGATAAAAATATGATCCAACCAAAAAGTATAAAATACGCTTGTTTATTCTTTTTTATTGTTGCATACAAAGTTAGTATCATTAAATAAATTAAAAGCAACATCGTAATAGCATTTCTAAATCGGTCATATTCGTCTGTTATTAGAAAAAATATTATTGAAATAGGTATTAGAACTAGGAAAGTATTAAGGATTATATTATTTTTAGGATATTGTTTAGTTTGTAAAAAGTGTTTTGTAAATAATCCTAATGCAAGTACGGGAATTGCAACCACTACGGACGACATTTCTACTATTTTTACCATCCAATAAGTATTTAGAAAATAAATATTTGCAACTCCTACATATAGTAAATGGTGTATTATTATTCCAACAATATACATTACATAATATAGGTAACTTCTGTCTTTAGTAAAGAAATAAATGAAGAGGTTATATATCCCTAATATAAACATTGCACCAAAAAAGAGTGCTAAAATTATTTGATGTTTTAACTCTTTATCAAAAAAACTATCATTACTCCAAAGATTTAGTTTTACTATTAAAGTTGTGATATGTGAAGATGCTTTTATATAATAAGTATTTGATTCATTTGGTTTTATCTGTATATTAAAAGTAGGGCTTATATTTTTTTTCTCGGAATCTCTAAAAAAAAGTCCTCCCAGTTCTTTTCTATAAGACTTATTTGGATCAAAAAATTCTACATTTGTTGTCAATGGATTGTCATATTCAATGATTTTATTTAAAACTTTATCTGTATCATTATAAATAGTAAATTTTATCCATACATTAAAGTTTGGTGAATATCCAAATCCTAATAATTTTTTATTATTATCTTTAAACCCTTTTTCTTCTTTTTGAATATCATTAATTGTGAGTTTTGCACTTTTGTCAATATAAATTTTTGATTTGGAAAGTAAATCTATAGAATCTGTTTGTTCATTTATCGCTATAGGGAGTGCATATATTAGTGAATTTAAAAATAGTAAAAAAATTATTGTGAAACGAAACATGTAGTAAAACCTTATAAGATGATTTTTAATTAAAATAGATTATACATAAACAAGAATTATTAATAAGATAAATAAAATATATTATTAGAATATTTTACCACTTTATCTGTTTTTTTGCCTTTTTCGTTTATAATCAGTTTTAAAATTCCTTATTAAACTAAGGATACAAAAGAATAAATAAAAAGGTTTTTAATGGGATTAGGTGTAGGAATAGTAGGACTTCCAAATATAGGTAAATCAACAACTTTTAATGCTTTAACAAAAGCACAAAATGCAGAAGCACAAAATTATCCATTTTGTACAATTGAGCCAAACAAGGCAATTGTTCCAGTTCCTGATAAAAGATTAGATGCATTAGCAAAAATAGTTGTTCCTGATAAGATTCAACATTCGACAATTGATTTTGTTGATATTGCAGGACTAGTTAAAGGTGCTTCAAAAGGCGAAGGTTTAGGTAATAAATTTTTATCTAATATTCGAGAAGTTGAAGTGATCTTACATATGGTTAGATGTTTTGAAGATGAAAATGTTGTACATGTTGAAGGTGGAATTGATCCTTTACGAGATATTGAAATAATTGAAACAGAACTTATCTATGCTGATATTTCTCAAGTAGAAAAGAAATGTGATAAGTTAAAGAAAGAATCAAAATTTGATAAATCAGCTGCTGCTAAACTTGTTATTGCAAGTGCTTTATTAACGCATTTAGAAGAATTAGAACCAGCAAAGTCTTTTGAAGATAGAGAAAATGAACTATTTATTGATTTAGATACAGAATTAAGACTTTTATCAAATAAAGATGTTATTTATGGAGCTAATGTTGATGAAGATTCATTAGCTGATGGTGGAAATAAATTTGTTGATTTAGTAAAAGAACATGCTTCAAAAGTAAATGCTGATGCAATTATTTTATGTGCAAAAATAGAAGAGGAACTAGTTGGCCTTGAGGATGATGAGGCACAAGAATTTTTAACTGATTTAGGTGTTGAAGAATCTGGTTTAGAGCAAATTATTCATAGAGCATTTGACAAGTTAGGTTTACAATCATACTTTACAGCTGGGAAAATTGAAGTTAGAGCTTGGACAATCAAAAAAGATACTAAAGCACCTCAGGCTGCTGCGGTTATTCATAATGATTTTGAAAAAGGTTTTATTAAAGCTGAGGTTATTTCTTATGAAGATTTCGTTACACTTGGTGGTGAATCAAAATGTAAAGAAGCAGGTAAGTTAAAACTTGAAGGAAAAGATTACGTTGTTCAAGATGGCGATGTAATGCACTTTAGATTTAACGTTTAATACTAATAAAAGATAATAAATAGGATTAAATAGAGATATTAAACCTAAAATTATCATAAAAATATTTTTTGTTATTTTTTACATATAGTTTAAGAGTAAGATTATTTAGATATTATATTTGATATAATCTTATAATAGATTTTTTGCAACAGGAGTTTTATTTTGAATGAAAATATTATAGAAAAAATTGAGTCTTTACCTCCATTACCAAAGACAATTATTGAAATTGAAGAATTCAGACAACAGCCTGAAAAAGAAGCATTTGAATTATTGAAAATAGTTGAGAGAGATGCACTTATTGTATCAACTTTACTAAAAGTTTCAAATTCAGCAATGTTCGGATTTAGAAGTAAGGTTGAAACAGCAAGTAAAGCTATCAACTTACTAGGAATAAATTTTACAATATCTATTGCAATTGGTGGAACAGTACAAAATTTATTAAAAACTAACTTGTCTGCTTATGGAATAAATAGTGATGATTTTATGAGAGCATCAAATCTAGCAACTACTCTTACATCAATGTGGCTTACAAAAGTTTCATTTGATTTGAAAGAAGAATTAGTTTTACCTGCCTTATTACAAGAAGCAGGAAAGTTTATTCTTGCAGATGTGATTGATAGTGAAGGAAAAACAGAAGAGTTTAAATTATTACTTTCTTCTGGTAAAACTATTGCAGAAGCAGAAAAAGAAGTTACAGGAATGACAACTTCTCAAATCACTGCTAGTATTTTCAAACATTGGAAGTTAAGTGACAATTTAATTAATGTTATTGAATTTGTTGATGATATAGAAAAATGTGATGATAAATTTGTAAATAGTACAGAAATCCTTGATGTTATAAAAACTGTTTGTAATGTTACTGATCCTTTAAGTGATGAGAATATTCAAAAAGGTATTGCAAAAGCTACAAGATATGGATTAGAGGTTAAGCACCTTAATGCGGCTATCGAAAAACTACAAGATAGACTTCTAGACGAGTAATTAAGACTTTGAGTCTTAATTACTTAAACTCATAATACTTTTCTTCTGTAGTTAGTGCTAAACTAACGCAATGAGATGATTTTTCTAAAATATTACTTTTATTTCCCCATGAAACTGCAAATATTAAATCAAAGTTTATTTTTTCTTCATTATAAGAAACAGATACCTCTTTAATCTTTTCTATTATAGAAGTATAATCATCATTCGAATTTAATATAAAACCAATTTTTGGACCAGACATTCTATATATAGGTGTTATTTCATTTATTTTATTTGCATATTCTTTAAATAGTTCATTTGTTTTTGAATAGTTATATTTTCTATTTAAATCAACTAAATTATTTATATAATATTCCACAAAAATAAATTCTTCATTGTCTTTTTTGTTTAAATCAGTTTGAAGTTTATCTAGGTTGTAAAGTCTAGTTATTTTATCATAGTAAATAGGAATACTTTTTAAATAACTTATTATCAAATTGATAATATTTTGTTTTATATATTCTTTATTTTTTTCATATATATTTTCAAAAATATATTTATAAACATTTGAATACGCCATTCTTAATTTATATCCATCAATTAACGGAATTTCTATTTTCTCATAACCTAAATCTATTAAAGTACATTCATTTTCACATAAGCCTTCGATAGAAACAAATGTTAGTCCATGAAAGATATCTCTAGAAATGAATCCTTCAATGTGTTTATTTAATAAATCATCATTTAATCCATCATTTGTAAAAATATCAGTAACAATATTTGATAACTTCTGGTTGATATTATACTTCAAGTTTATCTCTTGTTGTTCAAAATAATTTTTTAACAGTTTTGACCCAATTTCAATACATTTAGAATCTGAAATCATTACATTTTCTAAATTCATATCTTCAATTGATTTTTTACCATGATTGTATAATATATCCCTATTGAGTCTTGAATACTCATTTTCAAGTAAATCTTTTCCATTGATTCCTATATAACTAAAATAATATAATTTGGAAAGTTCTATAGATTTAAAATCACTATCGTATGAATAATAAAGAGATAAAGATAGATATATTTTAGAATAAATAGACATTAGATGTGAAGCAATTTTATTTGTTTCTACATATTCAACAATTCCTTCAACTAAGCCTTTTGACATAATTTGATTTTGTGAATAAACAAATCTATTTATAATAACATCACAAACATTTAATTTATAAAACTCATGATAATCATTTTTAAATTTATCTAGCTTAATCAAAATTTCTAGAATTTTTAGTAGTTTTTCATCATTTATATTTGAAGCAAAGAGTACTAAAGAATGAATTATATGCATATTAGAACTATTGAAATCTGGATTTTCAATAAATTCATCAATCATATAAAGAAAATCATTTGTATCTAGTTCTTTATTGTAAATGTAAATATAGTTATTAAGAAGATGTGTTTTAAAATCTTGCACATCATTAAGTTTTGGTATTTGAATATGTTCAATTACACTCACATAAAGTTCTAATATCTCTTCAAACATATTAATATCTTTAAAATCACTATATTTATATGTAACTTCTAGTTTATAAATTAAAGTTGAAAGTAGAGTAGTAATAGAGTTTAAAAATATTTTGTAATATTCTTCGTTGTTTAGATCTCCACCAAAATTTGTATTTTTTGATAGTTGATATCCATCACAAAGTTTTTCAAAATTAAATTTGAATTCATCAATTAAATATTGTGAATCTTTATTTGTAGTATTGATAAATGGAATATGTGAATAATAAAATAGTAGTTTACCTAATATATTATTTAGAGTATTTACTTGATTCTCATCTAACTTGATATTAAATTTTACGATATTAATAGTTTCACTAAGTGAATCTATAATAGGGTTAATTGTTTTCTTTCTTAATACATCTGTAGAATTAATAGTACATAACTCATTTACTACTTCAATTAGTATTGTATAGTGATTAAAAGTAATTATGAAATCTTTTTCATCACTTGTTTTTAATTCTTTTAATTTATCTTCAAATTCTCTAAATAGTAATCCCAATTCTTCAAGGTTGTAAAAGTTATAACTTTCAAAAATACTAAATTTTTTACCAAAAGATAATAGATTAACAATAGTAACAATTTCTTTAAATACAATTGTCGAGTTATCAGATAGTATATTATTCATTTTTTCTTGAATTGCTGTTAATAAATAAGTTTTGAAATTTATGTTAGAAATTAATTGTTCAATGATATCTTCTGGAATTTCTTTCTCATCAAAATATTGCTCACTTATATATTCCATTAATGCATGATAGTCATCATTAACATTGTAAAGAAAAGTGGTCTCTGAAGATATATTATATTTATCTAAGATGTTTGTAACAACCAAATCTTCGTTTTCTACATCCAAATAATTTGATGCATCATGCTCTTCAAATTTAAACATTTAACCACCTTAAATAAAAAGTAATATATTATATAACTTTTAAGCTTATAAACCCTGAAGTACGATGTTCCATAAATAATCTACTTCTTCATCTTCGAAAGAAATAAGACTTTTATCAAGAAGAAGTTCCTCGATTTTTTCAAATTTGAATGTTCTACTATAGGTACATACTGGGTGAACTGGCATAAAGCTTCTGACTAAAGATATATCATCTGTGATATCACATTCACATAAGAAGCAGTTAAAATCTGTATGTAACCTTCCTTCATGTTTAAGAAGTTTTAAATAGCTTTTACAAATAGCTCTTTTGGGGTTTTGTTTAATCATTTTATGAGACAGTTTATCTAAAAGTTTAAAATAGAAATCATCAATTTCTTCAATATCTTTTAAATGTGGGTAAAATAGTTTTATAAATCTTTGCCAACAATATAGTTTTTCATTATCAAATATCCATTGAAACCCCAACTGCATAACATCTTTAAGTCTTGGAACTGAGCTTTTTAAAGTCGACTCTAACTCAAAATCAATTTTGTATCCTATATTTATATTAGAATGTCTAGCTCCATAAAATCTGTAAGTTGTGTAAATGTGATTCTCAGCTAAAATAGAGACGATTAAATCATCATCTTTAACTGCTTTTATATCAATTATGTAACCTTGCATAGTATCTTTCTATTAAAAATATTAAAAAAATTATATCAAATTAAAAATAGATATTGGCTTCAAATAAAAAATATGGTAATATATCTCATAAATTATTTTTTAATAAAGGGAAATTGATGGAATTCGATAACATTTCTATTGCTAAAGAAGCAAATATTTTATATGATGGAAATATTACAAGTAGAAGTATTACATTTGAAGATGGAAGTAAAAAGACTTTAGGTATTATGCTTGAAGGTGAATATGAATTAAATACTGTTAATAAATCAATTATTGATGTAAACTCAGGGACTTTAGAAGTTAGACTGCCTGCTGAAGATTGGGTTGAATATGTTGGTCCTGCAAGTATTGAAATCGCACAAAACTCAAAGTATAAATTAAAAGTAACTTCTTTAGTTGATTACTGTTGTTCTTTTATAAAAGAATCTTACTAATAAAAAAAGGGTAAAGAGTTTTTACTCTTTGCCTTCTTTCTCTTTTCATACATATTCAGAAATAGCTTACAGTAATTATATCTCTAAATATTAAGTTCTTTTAATTACATCTTTATTATTTCAATTGTTTTGTTATCACAATATAGTTCTATCACTCCAAATGAAAATAGTAATGTAGCTAATATCCAAAGATGGGTAATATAAAAGCTTAAAATAGAGAGAACTATAAATGTTAAGAATAAGTTTTTGTTAATCAAAGTATTTCCTTCTTTAGATAATAAATATCATTATAGATGATAAAAGTATAATGAAAGAAAGTGCTTTTAAAGTGCCAAAACTTTAGATTAAAAGGATTATGTTTTATAATTCAAAAATTGTATGTTTAAAACATAAAATAAATCAATAAATTTTAATTTAAGTGTAAAAATAAAAAAAGGTAGAAGCGTAAAAGCTCCTACCTTTTTGATTGATTAGAGGTTGTAGATTAAGCTTGAACAGCTACTTCTACAGGTGTACCTTCCCAGATACCATGTTTAGTACAGTAACCATGAGCAACTAAGTTTAATTTTTTTCCATTTGGAATAATTGTAAAAGTTGTAGTGTTATGTGCTTTAACATTTCCTAATGTTCCTGGAACATAAGAAGCTTTTGCTAATTGTACGTCACCATTATATAAAGTAACAGACTCAATATAGTGATCAAAATCATCTGGATGAGTGTATTCGTTACCCATTTTAACAGTTACTTGAAATGGTTCACCTGCGTTTGCAGTATCATTACAGTGAATGAATGGTGAATGTCTATCAATTAAATCTTTCTTCGCTTCTCTCTCTACAGTATCAATGTCAACATATTTGTTAATTTTTGGCATATATTTTCTCCTAAATAAAATTTGACCGTATTATAGCTAAAAATATTAAAGGAAATAGGATAAAAAGAATCCTACTTTGAGATTTTAAGCAAAAAATCAGAAAACAAAGCACAATTATGATAATATTCGCGTTATGAACAAAGAAGATTTTTTTATAAATGAGTTTAGTAGAAACTCAAAATTTATTGGAGATGATGGTGCCTTAGTAGGTGAATATGTATATAGTATGGATGCTTTTTTTGAAAATGTACATTTTAAAAAGGAGTGGATGACTTTAAAACAAATTGCTAGAAAAGCAATGCTTGTAAATATTTCTGATGCAATTGCAATGAATGCAAAACCTAAATATGCGCTTTTGAGTGTAGCTATTCCAAAAGATTATTCTAAAAAAGATTTAAAAGAATTAGCTTCAGGATTTAAAGAACTTGCAGATGAGTATGGAATAAAGATTATTGGTGGAGATACAATTTCAAATGAAAAACTTGATATTTCTATTACAATTATTTCAAAAACAAAAAAAGCAATATTAAGAAGTGGTATTAAAAAGAATGATTATTTATGTTACACAGGTAATTTAGGAACTTGTAATAAGGATCTAAAAACTCTTTTAATTGGTGGAAAAATTTCAAAGAATTCAAAATTTATAGAACCACAATTAAAAGCAGAATTTTTTTATGATATTTCAAAATATATAAATGCTTCAATGGATATTTCAGATGGATTATTTTTTGAGTTAGAAAGAATGTCAAAGCAAAGTAAAGTTGGCTTTAAATTTTTTCATCATATTAATAAAAATATTGGGTGTTCGGGGGAAGAGTATGAATTATTATTCTCTTTCTCTCAGAAGGACAGAGCAAAAATTGAAAAGATTGCAAATAAGCATAATATTAAGTTGAATATATTTGCAAAAGCAGTCAGTGGGAAATATAGAAGTGATTGTAAGAATCACCATTTTAAATAATTAACCTATCAAAGGAAAACCAGTGGAACAGTTACAAAGATATTTAAATCATTCAAAAATAGATGTTTTATTTAAACGAAATAGAGATGATTTCGTTGTTACAGAGATTCCCTTATATGAATTTAGTGGAGAAGGTGAACATCTAATTATTAAGTTTAGAAAAAAAGATTTAACTACATGGGATGCAGTTCAAATATTTTCTGAACAACTTGGATGTAAAGGTAGAGATATTGGTTATGCAGGATTAAAAGATAAGAGTGCAATGACTATACAGAGTATCTCTGTACCAAAATCATGTGAAGAAAAATTAAAAATATTTAAGCATGATAATATAAAAGTTTTAGAGACAACAAGACATAACAACAAAATAAAAATTGGTCATTTAAAAGGTAATAAATTTTTTATTAGATTAAAAAGAGTTAACGTAATAGATTCAAGAAAGATTCAAGAAGCTGTTAAAAGTATAGCTAATTTTGGAATACCTAATTATTTTGGATCTCAAAGATTTGGGATAGAGGGTGATAACTATAAAAAAGGTAAAGCTATTATCGATGGCGAGTTAAAAGAGAAAAATAGAAAACTAAAACAAATGTATATAAATGCATATCAAAGTTATCTATTTAATCATTGGTTATCAAAAAGAATTGAAATCTCAAAACTTGTCGATGCTTTTGAGCCAAAAGTAATTCATGAAAAGTTAGAATTACCTCTTGATATTGTGAAGAATATGAAAAAACAAAAACATCCTTTTAAGCTATTAACTGGAGATTTAATGAGTCATTATCCTTTTGGAAAAATTTTTCATGTTGAAAATTTAGAGGAAGAATCAGAAAAATTTTATAATCGAGATAGAGTAGCAACTGGACTTTTATGTGGTAAGAAAGTTAAAAAATCTGAAGGTTTAGCACAGAATATTGAAAAAGAGTTTGATGAACCTATGACTGAAGATGGGACAAGAAGATTCGCTTGGATTTTCCCAGATGATATTGAGACAAACTATAAAGAAGAAAAAAACTGGATGGAAATACAATTTTTCCTACCAAAAGGTTCTTACGCAACCGAATTTATAGCTGAAGTTATACATTAAATTATAAGTAAAGTGTGCAAATAGTCTATATCACACTTTACTTAAGTAAAAGTAAGATAAACTTTTATTAATTTATGAAAAAGAGGCCTTATAATGACGTATGAAGAGTTAATAAAAGAACTTTGTGATGTGATTAAAGAATCTGAGACTAATTCTATATCTATATACGAAGATTTAGAAACTATAGGTACTTTAGTTAATAAAACGGAAATCCCACTGCAAGATTCAACAAAAATAAATGAACTAATCTCAAATTCTTTTGGTTTATTACAACATCAAGATTTACATAGACAAAAAATTGAAAGAGTTGTAAATTATGTTTGTGAGCATAATAGTATCGATGCATCAGAATATAATATTGCGTCTTCCGCAAAATTTATAGCAGGTGATGCCGTATCAGATAATGTATCTGATGATGAACTTGAAGAGTTAATTAAAAGTATGCAAAACTAAATAGATAAGAGTTTAAAACTCTTATCCTTTACACGCATCTTTTTTAAGACGATTTAAATTTCCAAAGATTCTTAGCGATTCTATTTCTACTTCTTTAGCTTTTTCATTTAGTACTTCATTTGATTCTTTATTTGCATTTGCATTAATTAAAGCTTGAAGTTTCAACGTTAGGTTATTATTTAATTTTTTCAATTCTTCTAATGATTGATAGTCAGCATTTGGATTTGTATTTACGTATTCGTTCATCCAAGTAGTAATCGTATCACAATTTTTTGTTGTCCAATTTTCGTAACTTCCAAGTTTTGAATAAACATTATCTTTTAATCCAAGAACATTTACTTTTAATTTTGCAGTATCATAAACTAAATCAACATTACAAACTTCTTCTCTAGCTTCTTCTAGGAAACTAGCTCTAGATGCTGCTGTAACAAGAGAGCTTGACATATTTGCAATTTTATTTGACATTTCAGAGATCTCTTCCGCTACTTGTGCATTTTGTTGAGTTGCTTGGTCTAATAAGTTAACTGCATCATTAATTTGAGTGATACCTCTTTCTTGTTCTTTTGATGCATTTGCAACATCTTCAATTTTTTCGATTGTAGAACCAATATTAGTATTTAATTCTTCATATCCAGTAATCATTTCATCTGAAATCTTTTTACCGTCATTTGCTTTGTTTGAAGCTCTTTCAACAATTTCTTTTATCTCTTTAGCTGCTTCAGCACTTCTTGATGCAAGATTTCTTACTTCTTGTGCAACTACTGCAAATCCTTTTCCAGCTTCACCAGCTGTTGCTGCCTCAACAGCTGCATTAAGTGACAGAATATTTGTTTGGAATGCAATTTGGTCAATTACTTCAATTGCTTCATTGATTGAGCTAACTTGTGTATTAATCTCATCCATAGCCCCAGCAGTTCTATTTGCAAGATTCTGTCCATTTTGTGCAGACTGAGTAACATTATTTGCTAGCTCTGCCATTTCCATAGAAGCTTGTGTATTACCTTGTATATTTGCAGTAATCTCTTCTAATGCTGCTGCAGTTTCTTCTAAAGATGCTGCTTGTTGGTTTGATGATGTTGAGAGATTCTCTGATGCTTTTGATAAAGTGTGAGTATTTTGGTTTAGTGAATCACCAGTATTCATAATCATTGCTAATATTTCTGAAGTATTATTTCCAACAAGTTTAATTCCTGCTGTTAAAGAACCTAAGTCCCCATAAATACCTCTATCATTTATTTTATAATCAAATTTTGATTCAGAATAATTTCTAAGAGTCACGTTGATTTTATCAAGAGTCTCTTTTGTATTTGATATCATTGTATTTAATTTATTTTTTAAATCTTCAACATATGGATTTGAAGCAGTAGCTTGTACATTATAAACAAAGAAACCATTTCCAGTTTTTTCTAAAATATCATTTGCTTCTTCAATAACTAATTTATCTTTTCTTAAACCTTCTCTAACTTTATCCATATATGAATTAAATAGATTTGCAACTTCTCCTATTTCATCCTTTGATTCTATCTTAAGTTTAATATTTGAGTCATTTGAGTCTAATAAATTTTGGAAACCTTCTTTTAATGAAGCAATAGGTCTTGTAGCTCTTTTTACAATGATAAGAATAAGTCCAATAGTTGCCCAACCAAATAGTGTTGACATAATCAAAATTTCTATTACTAAATCACTAATTCTACTATCAGATTCATTTAGAGAGAATGTTAAGTCCATGATACCAACAACATCACCTTCTGCTTGGTTAGCATGACACATTAGACAATCTTTTGTTGCAATCATTGGCTTAATCATTCTTAATGAGTGACCATTTTTGTCATCTTTCTCTATAAGTTGGTCTTTTTTTGTTTTAAATGAAGATAATATATCTGGATCAGCAGTAAACTTAGCTCCTGGAGAATACATTTCAATCAAAGGTTTACTTTTAGCAATAATTAAACTTGTTACACCTTTAATTTCACTTGCTTCTTTTTCAGCATTTTTAATTTGCACAGAATCACCAGTATTCATTGCATTTCTTAGACTCTGAAACATTGCCGTATTCAACATGTCAAGATTTTCTTTAGTAGTTACAATTGAATCTTTACGTACTTGTTCTGTCGTAATATATGTTACAATTAGACTGGTCATTGACATTAGTACAAATAGAGAAACAATAATCTTATTGCTTATTTTCTTAGTTATAAAATCTAGCATAATTTATTACCTTATCATTAAGTTGGATTATTATATCTGTCTCTTATACACATCTCCGAGCCCACGAGACCAGAGAGGATCTC